>DATIYD010000163.1:0-3563 GCA_035517975.1 Thermoleophilia bacterium
TGCGCACACCGCGCAAGGAGCGCTTCTAGGATCCGCTCCGCGACGAACGGCAGGCTGTGCAGCAGCAGCCCTTGTCGTGCACCCAGCCGTCGCCGGGCGCGTCTTCGGCGCGCACGCGCTGCCAACGGCCGGTCGGTGCCCCCTCCGTCGAGTTGCCCAGAGAGTGAGATCAGATGAGGTTGCCCGCGTCGTAGCGCAGCTCGCGATCGGTCCCATACCAGTACGCCGGAAGTCCCGCTTGTCTCACCTGGCCGAAGCTCAGCGAACCCGCCGTCTCATCACGCCCGCCCATGGCGTCGCGAAACGAAGCGGGGTCGGCCCACTCGATCGGGTCACCGCTCAGAAGCTTGCGGCACGCTTCGCCCGGCAGCGGGCGGCTGAGCAGGAATCCC
Source organism: Thermoleophilia bacterium (assembly GCA_035517975.1). Taxonomy (GTDB): domain Bacteria; phylum Actinomycetota; class Thermoleophilia; order UBA2241; family UBA2241; genus Bog-752. Next base: position 393 of record DATIYD010000163.1, read on the forward strand.
TGGACCTCGTGGCAGTCTCGCGCGCGCCACCTCACCCTCACCATCTCGCGCGCGACCTACTCCACGGCCTGCTGGGTTCAGGGCCTGCTGGGTGGGCGGGTCATGTACGGCGCGGCGATCTGCCGCAGGGGGTAGGCGGCCGTCTCCCGCGGGTCGCCTACTGGGGAGAGGCACTGCCGGTCGCGCTCGCGCCGCCAGCACCCTTCGGGCGCTTGCGTCCCTCGCCCCCGCTAAAGCCTGCACGCCAATGTATCGATATAGGCAACGCTATGTTTGAGCGACTCGGCAAATGGCGTTGGATCACCCTGGCGGTCGTGGTGCTGGTCGCCGTCGCCTTCGCCGCTCCCCTGCTCTACAACCACTTCGTCGCCTCTCCGGCGCCGGCCCAGCTCGCTCTGCCGACCGTGGCGAGTCCGTCGCCGTCGAGCTCGGCTCAGCCCGCGACGACCGTCAGCGCCCTCGACGGCGCCTGGCACGTGGGCTCCGCGACCGTCGTCGGCTACCGGGTGACTGTGCACGCGCTCGGCTTCGGGCAGACGTTCGTCGGTCGCACGGGCAAGGTCTGGGGATCCATCAAGGTCGTCAACGGCGCCGTGTCACGGGGTTCGTTCACGGTGGACATGACGAGCTTCTCGGGCAGCAAGCGCGAGCGTACCGTGGCCGACACCAAGAAGTATCCGACGGCGACCTTCGTGCTGACTCAGCCGTTCAAGGCCAAGGGCTCCGCCACCGGCACCGTGCAGCACTACGCGGCCCGCGGCAACCTGATCCTGCGCGGGCGCAGCATCCCGGTCACCCTGACCGTCTCGCAGGAGCGCAAGGGCAGCGCCCTCTACGTGCTGGCCACCTGCCCGGTCGTCTTCTCCCACTGGCACATCGCCGTGCCCTTCGGCGTCAAGAGCCACGGCTCGGTCGAGATCCTGCTGGGCCTGGTGCGCGGCGCCGGCAACACTTCCTCGGCCGCATCTTAGCCCCCTGATCACAGGGCCGCGGAGAACTGACCCGCCGGCCTTCAGCGGCTGCAGAAGCACTTCGCTGCAGGAAGCCCGCTCTCTAGACTTGCTCCCGCCTGACCACGAAGAGCTCGCGCATGGCCGGCTCGTGACGAGGCCCGAACGCCTGATGCGAGCCGAGCCACTCGACGGCGCCATGCTCGCACTGCCCCTCGAGGTGCGACACCATCCACTCGCGCGCCGAGGGAGTCATGGCGGGCAGCCCGAAGGCGGGTCCCATCTCGTCCTGGCCGGTGTCGAAGAACAGCACCTCGCGCGCCCGAGCCCAGAGGGCGCGCAGCACCGCATCGGCCTGCTCGATGCCGTCACGCCTCACGAGGTGGTGCCACACCGACAGGAACAGGACGGCGTCGACGGCCGGGACGAGCTCGACGGTGCGCGCGTCGATCGTCAGCTCGACGGGCGCCACCGTCGCCGCAAGGCCGGCGTGGCGGGCGCGGTGGGCGATGATCCGGGCAAAGCGGGGGTCGCGTTCCACGGCGGCCACGTCGAGCCCGCGCTCGGCCAGCCCGATAGAGAAGAAGCCGGCGTTGGCGCCCACGTCGACGGCCGTGACGGCCCCGACCTCGGTCACCACCTTCGCGATCTGCTCGAGCCGCGACCACGAGCCGGCGTCGCGCTTGACCGTGTCGAGGTGGGCGGCATGGGCGCCGGGCAGCGGCTGGTAGTCTGCCCCGGCGATGACGTCGAGCCTGAAACGGAGCTCGTCGAGGGCGCCGTCGAGGCCCCGGCGCAGCGCGGTGCGCGCGGAGGCGCGCGGCGCGCGTTGCCCGCCGTACGCCGTCGTGCGACTCCCGGAGCGCTCCTGCAGAAAGGCCAGCACCGCGTCGACGTTCAGGGTGAGCCATACGGGCCGCGAGGCGGAGCGCGGCGCCTTGGCCGCCGTGGCGGAGACCAGGTGCAGCCAGGCCAGCAGGACGAGCCCCTCGAACAGGTCGGGATCGAGAAGCTCGTCGCAACGCAGCCAGGCATGCTCCTCGTCGGAGAGTCGGCCCTCTTCGAGGAGACCGAGCACGATCGAGCCCAGCTCGCGGCGCCGGCGCTGCATACGCACCGAGAGCAGCATGGTGAGCAGGTCCAGGGAGACCGGAGCGTCGGCCTGCGCGTTCTCCCAGTCGACTAGCCCCAGCACACGCGAAGCTGGGCTCATGAGGACGTTGTCTGGAAAGAAGTCGCCGTGCACGAAGCCGACCGCGAGCGGCGCGCTCAACAGCCGGCTGCGGATCGTGTCGCGTACAACACCCTCGAGGAGCCGCTCGCGGCAACCTAGGCGGCCGGCCGTGTCGAGGGTCCGGTTGAGCGTGCCGATCGGGCCGTCGACCCAGGCGTCGAGCAGGCCGTCGCCGGCCGTCGTGACCGCCGCGGTCGCCGCGTGCAGGTCGCGCACGGCGTCGACGGCTTCGGCAAGCGCGACGTCGGTGTGGCCCGGCCCCAGCAGCTCGCGCAGGGTGGGACCGTCGAAGGCGTTCTCGGCTGTGAATCGGCGGCCCTCGACGGTGCCGTGGCCCACCAAGCTTGGGGCGTGGTGGCGCCAGCTCGCGAAGCGGGCGTCGTCGCGCAGTGTGGCGAGGTTGCGCTCCTCGCGGTCGAGCCCGGCCGCCGCCGCCTTCGACTCGGCGATCTTGAGCGCCACTTCGGCGTGCGCGGCGCTCCCGATCATCGCGACGCTACGGTCCGATGCCGTGGGCAGGACGGCGAAGATCCGCCAGTCGCGCCCGACGGCGTTCGAGTCGTCGAGCGAGGCGACGATGGCCGGCAGCAGGGGCTCCAGGGCGGCTCGGCGCCGGCGTGTGGACACCGCGTGGCCGGCGGCCGCGTAGGCGTCGAGCATGCGGGTCGCCGCGGCGGCGTCGCGCGTCAGGCGGATCGCCGCCGCCACCGCGGGCGGCGCCGGTCCACTCAGCCGTGAGCTCACCCGTGACTCCCCTCGATCGGTGCCTGCAATCGGCGTTTCTCATAATTCGGGCCGGCGCGGTCCATCCCTTGGGCCACCAGGCACGGCCCGTGCCAGGGGCGACCGTATACAGACCTGATTACGCTCTCGGCTCCCGACCGCAGAAGGTTGGCGGCAAAGCGGCCGATGACACTCACGGCTGGGCTTCTACAAAACGCGTACGAGAGGCGGGTTCATGGGGGCTCACCCTGGCGCAGCGCAGGC
>DATIYD010000164.1:0-5487 GCA_035517975.1 Thermoleophilia bacterium
GCCGCGCGTGCGATCGCCGGCTGGGTCTAGGAGGCCGGCGTCGGTGCGGGCACCCAGACGCGCATCCACTTGATGGTGAACACGGGAGCCGTCGGGACGCTGCGGTCGATCGAGCCCTGCGCGAGCACGCGCTCGCCGGGGGTGAGATCTGCCAGGCCGAGCATGACCGGCTTGCCGGCCACCCAGGCGAAGATGCGGGCCGCCGGGGCCACGACGAACGTCGTCCTGACACCGATCACGTCCCACAGGCCGCGGGTGACGCGCAACGGCTTGGCGACGAGCGTGCCGCCGGTGGCGTCGACCGACCTGATGGGACCGCGGAAGGCGAACCACTTGATCTGGTCCGGCTGCACGACGTGGGTCGCGATCACCCGGGCGGCGGTGAAGACCGGCTGCGCCGGCACGCTCAAGTCGATCGAGCCGGTGACGCGCACGTGGTCGCCGAGACGCACCTTGTCGAGACCGATCGCGCGGTACAGCCTGCCACGATGACGCAGGATCTGGGTCTTGGGCGTGACGACGACGGTCAGGTCGTTGCCCAGGTAGGTCGCCACACCGGCCGAGGCCAGCGTCACGCGCACGACCAGGCGGCTGTTCGTCGTGTCGACGGCCTGGGCGTTGCCGACGGCCGTGAAGGTGTGGGCGGGCGTCCACCACGGGATGCTGTTCTCGGCGACGACGCCCGAGCTCGCGAAGGCCGGGCCGCAGCACGCCAGCGCCACGAGCACGACGGCCAGCGCGATCAGTGCTTTCTTCATGTTCCTCCTCCTTGGTCGGGTGACCGCCTCCGGGGACAGCCTCTGCTACCAAGGAACGGCGGGGCGCGACCAACCCTAGCGCCGCGCCGCGCCGCCACGACAACGTGCGAAGAGAGTGCTAAGGTTCTCGCAGCTCCGGCGTTCCTTTCAGTGGGGTAGGAGCATCGAGACGGGGGTGCAGGTGGGAAAGTCGGTCAGTGACGATCGCGGGGTCGCCGGCACGACCATGCCGGTGCCCGAGCCCGACGACGAGCGTCTGATCGCCGACCTGCGGCGGCGCGCGCCCGACGCGCTGGCCCGCCTCCACCGGCGGTACGCGGTCGGCATCTACAACCTCGCCCTGCGCATGGTCCACCATCGGCAGGACGCCGAGGACATCACCCACGACGTGCTGATCCGGGCCTACGAGCGCCTCCCGCGCGATCGCGACGTGCGTCTGCGCCCCTGGCTCTACCGCGTCACGCTGAACCGCTGCTACGACCACATGCGAGCCAGCGCGCGGCGGCGGCCGGCCGATCCCGAGCACCAGACCGTCGAGGTGGTCGCCGCCGGCGACCCCTTCGAGCGGGCCGAGCTCGGCGCCCTGTTCGAGCGCACTCTCGAGACGCTGAGCGCGCGCCAGCAGGCCGCCCTGCTCCTGAAAGACGTCCACGGCTGCTCGACGGCCGAGCTGGCCGTCATGCTCCAGGTCACGCCCGGCTCGGCCGAGGTCCTGCTGGCCCGTGCACGCACCTCGTTTCGGGCGCGCTTCGCGACCATCGCCGGCGTCGAGCCGCGAGCGGTGCCGACCTGGATCGGCGCGAGCCTGGTGCTGCCGCTCGTCGCCCTGCCGGCGGCGCTCGCGGCGCCCCCGGCGCCGCCGCCGGCCGCACCGCTGCACCCCCTGCCCGACCTGACGCACGCAGCCGGCGGCGGCTACGCCGCGCCGGCGGGCGTCGCCGGTGGCGGGCTCGGGCCGGCGGTCGCCAACTCGGCCGCGCTCAAGCTCGCCGCGGTGCTGGCCGCCGCGATGACCATGACGACCGGCGTGAGCGACATGCACCACCGCCCGTACCATCAGCATCCGGCCGCCAAGGCGGTCGCGCACGTGGCGGCGCACGTGGCAGCACCCGTCACGCGGGTCGGCACGGCGGCCAAGGCGGCCCGCTCGACGCCGCGGCCCGGCGCAAGGCCCGCGGCGGCCGGCTCGCCGGGCGCCACGCCCCCGGCCGTCGCGGTGGCCACCACGTCGCCGGCGCCGGCGCCCTCGCCGTCGGCATCAGACACCCGGCTGGGCGACGCCGCGCCGACGCCGTCACCCTCGGTGAGCCCGACCGAGACATCGTCTCCGACGCCGGTACCCAGCGACTCGGCCACGCCGCAGCCCACGCCGAGCCCCTCGACGAGCGACGCGCCGGCGCCCAGCCCGACGACGAGCGACACGCCGGCGTCGAGCCCCGCGCCGAGCGGCTAGCCGAAGGCCGACCGGCTCAGCCGGTCAACGGCCGGCCGGGTGACCTCGCCGGCGTCTCGACGCAGCGACCCCAAGCGCGCTCGTTACCGCTGCCTGCCCGCGCGGGAATACGAGCGCAGGCACTGACCCTGACGGCGACGCGGCCACGAGCGGCGCCGCCCTCTTCGCAAAGGAGACGCATGGAGCGACGCAGGCTGGGCACCCAGGGCCTCGTGGTCTCGGCCGAGGGCCTCGGCTGCATGGGCATGTCGGAGTTCTACGGACCGAGCGACGACGCTGAGGCGATCGCCACCATCCATCGGGCTCTCGAGCTCGGCGTCGACCTGCTCGACACGGCCGACATGTACGGACCCTTCACCAACGAGCGGCTCGTCGGCCGCGCCGTCGCCGGGCATCGCGACCGTGTCGTGCTCGCGACCAAGTTCGGCAACCAGCGCCGCGACGACGGTAGCTGGATCGGCATCAACGGCCGCCCCGAGTACGTGCGGTCGGCCTGCGAGGCGTCGCTTGCCCGCCTCGGCGTCGACCACATCGATCTCTACTACCAGCACCGGGTCGACAAGACCGTGCCGATCGAAGAGACGGTGGGCGCCATGGCGGAGCTCGTCGAGGCCGGCAAGGTACGGTACCTGGGGCTCTCCGAAGCCGCTCCGGCGACGATCAGACGAGCGCATACCGTGCACCCGATCACCGCGCTGCAGACCGAGTACTCGCTGTGGACGCGCGACCCCGAGCAGGGCGTGCTGCCGGTCGTCCGCGAGCTCGGCATCGGCTTCGTCGCCTACAGTCCGCTGGGCCGCGGCTTTCTGGCCGGCCGCTTCCGCAGCGCCGACGACCTGACCGCCCCGGGCGACTTCCGCACCCGGCACCCTCGCTTTCAGGACGAGAACCTCGCCCGCAACCTCGAGCTGCTGCGACGCCTCGAGCTGATCGCCGCCGACAAGGGCTGCAGCGCCGCCCAGCTCGCCCTGGCCTGGGTGCTCCACCGCGGCCCCGACATCGTGCCGATCCCCGGCACCAAACGCCTCCGCTACCTCGAGGAGAACGTCGCCGCCGCGGCGATCGTGCTCGACGCCGAAGAGCTCGCCCGTTTGGACGAAGCGCTGCCGCCGGGCGCCACCGCCGGCGCGCGCTACGCCGACATGAAGACGATCGACACCTGACGGCCGGACGACAAGCCGGCTCACGAGTGATGTACTTGAGGCAGCGTCCGCGACCTCGGCGTCGCGGGCAGGTCCGTTCCTCGAGGGCAAGGAGTGTCATGCCGAGCGAGCTTGTCATCAACGCCGAGTACAAGGGCGGCATGAAGGTGGCCGCCGGCGACGGTGAGCACACCGTCACCATGGACTATCCGCTGGAGCCCGGTCAGACCGTCGCCGGCCTGACGCCGCTCAAGCTCCTGCTGGCAAGCCTGGCCGGCTGCATCGGCAACACGGTGCCCCTGCTTCTCGCCAAGCGCGGCCAGACGGTGCGCGCCTTCAGGGTCGGGGTCACGGGTCACCGCCGCGACGAGCACCCGAGCGTCTTCACGAGCATCGACGTCGAGTTCGTGCTGAGCGGCGACGGTCTCGACCCCGAGATCGTCGAGCACTGCATCACGGTGGCCGACGAGAAGCTGTGCCCGGTCTGGGCGATGATCCGCCCGGCCACGCCGATCGCGACCACCTACAGGATCGAAGACTAGGCGCGCTACGAAGTCACGCCAGCCTGAGCGGCGACAGACGAAGTGCAAAGAGACGGACTAGGCAGCGCGAAAGCCGGCGCCCGCCGCCCCCCTACACCCGGGCGGGCACGGGCTCGTCGGCGAGCTCGGCCAGCTTCTTCTTGAGCGTCTCGTAGAACATGCTGAGCGGGAACTCGTCGTCGAGCACGCGGTCGATCCAGGCGCGCGGGTCGGCTTCGTCTGAGTAGACGCGGCCCTCGCGCTGCCACTGCGAGCCCACGTTGGGGTGCACGTAGCGGGCGACCAGGTCGTGCGCCGCGATCCAGTACGAGACCTTGCTCAGATCGATGCCGCCGCGGTAGAGCTCGTCGAGCTGCGCCTTGAGCTCGCCCACCGCGTCGTCGACGTGCTCCCAGTCGATCAGCAGCCGGTTGTCGGTCCAGCGCACCAGGCCGGCGCGGTGCAGGTAGGCGAACAGGAGCTGGCCGCCGAGGCCGTCGTAGTTGCGCACCCGGTTGCCGGTGATCGGAAAGCGCAGGATGCGGTCGAAGAGCACCCCGTAGCGCACGTAGCGGGCGAAGGGGAAACCCTCGCGCGCAAGCTCGCCGACCGTCTCGTAGGTGGCGAGGTCGACGCGCAGCTCTTCGAGTGAGTACATCCAGAAGGGCAGGCGCTGGCGGATCATGAACGGATCGAAGGGCAGGTCGCCGTGGCTGTGCCAGCGGTCGTGGATCATGTCCCAGAGGATGTAGACGTCGCGCGAGAGGTCGCCGTTTGCCACCAGGGCGGCGGCGTCGGGCGGCAGGTCGATGCGCAGCGCCTCGGCCGCGCGCCGGGTGGAGAGCTGGAACCGCGCCGACTCGCGATCGCAGAAGATGCCGCCGAAGTTGTTGGTCGGCCGCTCCGCCACGCTGACCGTCTCCGGAAACAGCACGGCGCACTCGCCGTCGTAGCCGGCCGTGTGGTCGACGAGCTGCACCGGCACGAACTTGTCGTTGTCGTAGCCGCCACGCTCGAGTCGCGCCACGAACTCCGGCCAGGGCGTGCGCACGATGAGCGCCTCGAAACGCGTGTCCGGCGAGCCGTTGGGCGTGTACATCGGGAACACCACGAGATGCTCGATGCCGTCGCTTCTGACCTGCTCGGGGCGGAACAGGGCGAGTGAGGCGGCGAAATCGGGCTTGCCGCAGTCCTCGCCGAGCCAGCGCCGCAGGTCGACCGCCACCTGCGCCAGATACGCCTGCTGGTGGGGGAAGTGCGGCGCGAGCGCACCGATCGCGTCGACGATGGCGGCCACGAGCGCGCCGACCTCGGCCCGCTCGTGGCGTTCGAGATCGATCTCGCCCTTGGGTTCCTGCAGCAGACGCAGCGCGTCGGTGGCATCGCGCAGGCGTGCCCAAGCGGCATCGGCGGCCGCTGCCGAGACGATCGGCTCGGGCTCCGCGCGAAACGCGTACAGCGCCACCCAGTACAGCAGGTTCAGCCAGAGCTGCAGGTGGTCGGCCTCGCCCAGGTTGTCGTCGCCGAACAGGTCGGAGTCGGCGACCACGATCACGCGCCCCTCGCCGTGGCTCACCGCGGCCAGCAGGCCGGCCCCTGCCGGGTGCGCCGTG
>DATIYD010000165.1:0-10390 GCA_035517975.1 Thermoleophilia bacterium
CTGCCTCGACATGCTGACCGCCGCCGTGGCGCCGGGCGTGACGACCCTCGAGCTCGACGGCATGGCCGAGGAGTTCATCCGCGGCCACGGCGGCACGCCGACGTTCCTCGGCTACCGCGGCTTTCCCAAGTCGATCTGCGCGTCGCCCAACGACATGGTCGTGCACGGCATTCCCGGCGACTATGTGGTGAGCGACGGCGACATCCTCTCGCTCGACGTCGGTGTCACCCTCGACGGCTACGTGGCCGACTCGGCGCTCACCCTGGCGGTCGGCACGGTCGGCCCCGAGGCGCTGCGCCTGCTCGACGTGACCCGGCGCTCGCTCGAGGCCGGCATCAGCGCCTGCCGCGTGGGCAATCGCCTGGGCGACGTCTCGCACGCCGTCCAGGAGGTCGTCGAGGCCGCCGGTTTCGGTGTGGTGCGCTCGCTCGTCGGGCACGGCGTGGGGCGTGAGATGCACGAGGAGCCTCAGATCCCGAACTACGGGCCGGCCGGCAAAGGGCCGCGGCTCGACGAAGGCATGGTGTTCGCGATCGAGCCCATGGTCAACGTGAGCGACCCCGAGGTCTACGTCGGCGCCGATCGCTGGAGCATCTACAGCGGCGACGGCTCGCTGTCGGCCCACTTCGAGCACACGGTGGCCCTGACGGCCGCGGGGCCGCGCGTGCTCACCCGGCGGACGAGCGAGGTGATGGGCGCCGGCAAGGCGGCGTCCGCCTGAACGAGGGGCGGTCCAGCCTCGACTGGACATAGCCGCTGTGGTATCATGAGCGGCCGCGTTTCCAAGCAACGACGGGGAGTATGGCGAACAAAGAAGAAGCGATAGAGATCGAGGGCGAGGTAGTCGAGGCCCTGCCGAACACCATGTTCAGGGTCTTGCTCGACAACAAACACGAAGTACTTGCCCACATCTCGGGAAAGATGCGGATGAACTACATCCGTATCCTGCCCGGCGATCGCGTCAAGGTCGAGTTGTCGCCATACGACCTGAAGCGCGGCAGGATCACGTACAGGTTCAAGTAGGCGCCCGCACCGGCGACTCGGAAGGGGCTCGAGACACGGCCCGCCGCCGGCTCGGGGGCCGCTTCGCGTCTGAAGTGAGGATGGCATGAAGGTCAGAGCATCAGTAAAGCCGATCTGCGAGAAGTGCAAGGTCATCAGGCGCCACGGTGTGGTCCAGGTGATCTGCTCCAACCCGCGCCATCGGCAGAGGCAGGGGTAGGCTTATGGCACGTATCGCGGGCGTCAACATCCCGCCGCAGAAGCGGGTCGAGATCGGTCTCACCTACATCTACGGCGTGGGCCGGTCCACCTCGAACACCCTCCTCTCCCGCCTCGCCATCGATCCCGACACCAAGGTCCGCGACCTGACCGAAGAAGAAGTCGTGCGCCTTCGCGAGGCGATCGACGGCTCCGTCACGGTCGAGGGCGACCTGCGCCGCGAGCGCTCCCAGAACATCAAGCGCCTCATGGACATCGGCTGCTATCGCGGCATCCGCCATCGCCGCGGCATGCCGGTCGACGGCCAGCGCACCAAGACCAACGCCCGCACGCGCAAGGGCCCCAAGAAGACCGTGGGCGCCCGGCGCAAGAAGTAGCTTCCAGCCAAGAGCAGCGACGACCCGGAGGTCGAGAGCAAAAGTGGCAAGACCCCAGAGAGCAAAAGGACGCCAGCGGCGCAAGGTTCGCAAGAACATCGCCATCGGCCAGGCGCACATCAAGACGTCGTTCAACAACACCCTCGTCACCCTCACCGACAAAGAGGGCAACGTCATCGCCTGGGAAAGCGCCGGCGCCGTCGGGTTCAAGGGGTCGCGCAAGAGCACACCGTTCGCCGCGCAGGTCACCGCCGAGTCCGCGGCCCGCAAGGGCATGGAGCACGGCCTCCAGAAGGTCGAGGTCTTCGTGCGCGGTCCGGGCTCCGGCCGGGAGACCGCCATCCGCTCGCTGCAGGCCGCCGGTCTCGAGATCCTCGGTGTCAAAGACGTGACGCCCATACCCCACAACGGCTGCCGCCCTCGCAAGCGGCGCCGGGTCTAGCGAGGTCGTCCCGTGGCTAGAGACCTTTCCCCCCAGTGCAAGCAGTGCCGCCGCGAAGGCATGAAGCTCTTCCTCAAGGGTGAGCGCTGCTTCACCGACAAGTGCGCGGTCGAGCGTCGCACCTATCCACCGGGCGAGCATGGCCGCGGGCGCGTCAAGCAGTCCGAGTACCTCCTGCAGCTGCGCGAGAAGCAGAAGACGCGGCGTTTCTACCAGGTCCTCGAGAAGCAGTTCCACCACTACTACGTGGTGGCCAGCGGTCAGCAGGGCATCACCGGTGAGAACCTGCTGCGGCTGCTCGAGATCCGGCTCGACAACGTCGTCTATCGGCTCGGCTTCGGCGCCTCGCGCCGGCAGGCCCGCCAGCTCGTGCGTCACGCCCACTTCCTCGTGAACGGCAAGAAGGTCGATATCCCCTCGTACCAGGTCCGGCCCAACGACGTGATCTCGGTCAAGCCCTCGAGCAAGGCGGTCGCGACCATCCGCGCCGCGACCGACCTCACGGCGACGGTGGCCCCGTGGCTGCAGGCCGATCACGACAACCTCACGGGCAAGGTCCTGCGGTTCCCCGAGCGCAGCGAGATCTCGGTGCCGGTGCAGGAGCAGCTGATCGTCGAGCTGTACTCGAAGTAGTCGCGCACGCTGCGCGGCACTGTTCAACGACGCCGACTAAAGAACATCTACAGGAGGTCAGTTGCTTACCTTCCAGATGCCCAACATCACCCGCGAGCAGGTGGCGAACAACCGCACACGTTTCGAGGTAGAGCCGCTCGACCGGGGTTTTGGGCATACCTTCGGCAACGCGCTGCGGCGCGTCCTCCTGTCGTCGCTCGAAGGGGCGGCGGTGAGCTCGGTCAAGATCGAAGGGGTCTCGCACGAGTTCTCCACGCTGCCCGGTCTCAAAGAGGACGTGACCGACGTCATCCTCAACCTCAAGGGCATCATCTGCCGGCTGCACGGCGAGCTCGACGAGGTGCAGGTCCGCCTGGTCAAGGACAAGCCGGGCAAGGTCGTCGCCGCCGACATCGACGTGCCGGCCGAGCTCGAGATCCTCAACCCCGACCACTACATCGCCTCGCTGTCGGGCAGCGGCGCCATCGAGATGACTCTCAACATCCGGCGCGGCACGGGCTACGTCTCGGCCGACGGTAACAAGGGCCCGGAGACGGTGATCGGCGTCATGCCGATCGACTCGATCTTCAGCCCGATCAAGCGCGTCTCGTACATCGTCGAGAGCGCTCGCGTGGGCCAGCGCACCGACTACGACAAGCTCATCCTCGACGTCGTGACCAACGGCGCCATCACTCCCGAAGAGGCCCTGCGCCAGGCCGCCGAGCTGCTCGTCGACCGGCTGCAGATCTTCACCGATCCCGATCGCCAGCGCGCCTTCGACGAGTTCCCCATCGAGGGCGTCGGCGCGGCTGCCGGCGGCGGCATGGACGACGTCCTGATCGAGGAGCTCGAGCTCGGCGTGCGCTCGTACAACTGCCTCAAGCGCGAGGGCATCCAGACCGTGGGCGACCTCGTGACCAAGACCGAAGCCGAGCTGCTGAACATCCCCAACTTCGGCAAGAAGAGCATCGACGAAGTCAAAGAGAAACTCGCCGAGCGCGGCTTGGCGCTGCGGGGTGAGGACTAGATGCGTCATCAGAACCAGGGTCGCAAGTTCAACATGCCGCCGAGTCAGCGCAAGTCGCTGATGAGCGGGCTGGCCGTGGCCGTGCTCGAGCACGAGAAGATCAAGTGCAGCCAGGCGCGCGCCAAAGAGGTGCAGTCGCTGGTCGAGCAGACGATCACGCTGGGCAAGCGCGGCGACCTCGCCGCGCGCCGTCAGGCGATCGCCAAGCTGCGCAACAAGGACATCGTCTACAAGCTCTTCAACGACGTCGCGCCGCGCTACGCCGACCGCAGCGGGGGCTACACGCGCATCATCAAGCTGGGTCCGCGGCCGGGCGACGCCTGCGAGATGGTCTACCTCGAGCTGGTCTAGCACGCGGGGCTTCCGCAGCACGCCGGTTTTCAGGGGCGGGGGCGCCGCAGGCGCCCCCGCCCCTTTGTCGTTCCCGGGCCGACGCTCCCTGCGTCCGTGCCCGGCAAGGGGGTGACGGGGTGTCGCTGATCGACGTCGCGGGCCTGCGCTTTCGTTACGCGGGCGCGGCCGACGAGGCCCTGCGCGGCGTCGAGCTCGCCGTCGATCAGGGCGAGTTCGTCGCCGTCGTCGGCGCCAACGGCTCCGGCAAGTCGACGCTCGCCCGGCTCCTGGGGGGGCTCGCCCGGCCGGGCGAGGCCGAGCGCGCCATCGTCTGCGGCCACGATCTGCTGAGCGCGGAGGGCCACCTCGCCGTGCGCCGCGACGTCGGCGTGCTGTTCCAGAACCCCGACAACCAGCTCGTGGGCGCGACCGTCGAAGAAGACCTCGCCTTCGGCCTCGAGAACATCGCCCTGCCCTCGGCCGAGATCGCGCGCCGCGTCGAGGAGGTCCTCGACCGGTTCGGCCTGCGGGCCCTGCGCGACCGCGAGCCCCACCTGCTGTCGGGCGGCCAGCGGCAGCGCACCGCGCTGGCCGGCGTGCTGGCCGTGCCGCGGCGGGTGCTCGTGCTCGACGAGCCCACGGCGATGCTCGATCCGGCGGGGCGCGACGAGGTGCTGGCCGCGGTGCGCGACGAAGCCGAGCGCGGCCTCACGATCGTGCTCGTGACCCAGGAGATGGACGAGGTGCTGCTCGCCGACCGTGTCGTGGCTCTGGCGGCCGGGCGGGCCGTCTTCGACGGCCCGCCCGGCCGCCTCTTCGCCGACCGCGGGCTGCTCGGCTCGCTGTCGCTCGGCTTGCCGCCGGCCGCCGAGATCGGCCTCGCCCTGCTCGAGCGGCGCCGGGTCGGCCGGCTGCCGCTCACCCTCGACGACCTCGTGATCGCCCTGCAGGCCGGGCGCGCGTGAGCGAGCCGGCGACACCCGCCGGCACATCGACCGGGCCTCGCGAGGCCGGCCTCAGCGTCGCCTGCGAGGGGCTGTCGTTCTGGTACGACGAGGGCGCCACCCGCGTGCAGGCGCTGCGCGGCGTCGAGCTGGCCTTCGCGCCGGGCACGAGCGTCGCCCTGCTCGGCCCGACGGGCTCCGGCAAGTCGACGCTCCTGCAGCTCCTCCGCGGGCTGCTGCGCCCCGACCGGGGGCGGGTGCTGCTCGACGGCCTGGCGGCCGGACAGGAGGGCTACGACGAGCGCGAACGCCGCATCGGGCTCGTCTTTCAGATGCCCGAGATGCAGCTCTTCGCCGCGACCTGCCGCGACGACGTCGCCTTCGGGCCGCGCCAGCTCGGCTGGTCACCCGCTGCGGTCGACGAGGCGGTCGAGGGCGCGCTCGCGGCGGTCGGCCTGCCGGCCGACCGCTTCGCGGCGCGCCATCCCTACTCGCTCTCGGGCGGCGAGCAGCGCCGCCTGGCGCTGGCGGGCGTGCTCGCCATGCGCCCCGGCACGCTGTTCCTCGACGAGCCCTTCGTGAGCCTCGACCCGGCCTCGCGCCGCGATCTCGAGGCCATCCTGCGCGAGCTGCGTGGCGGCGGCCTGGGGCTGGTGCTTGCCACCCACGACGTCGACCGCGCCTACGCCCTGTGCGAGAGCCGCGTCGTGCTCGACGCGGGCGTCGTGGTCGACGCGGGCCCCTGGCGTTTCGGAGCCGGCGGAGAAGATCTGCTCCTGGCGCACCGTTTGAGGCCGCCGTTCGTGGTCGAGCTCTGGCGGCGCCTCGGCCGCCGCGCCGCCGAGGCGCCGCCAGAGCTCGCCGCCGCCGCCGAGGCCCTTGCGCCATGAGGATGGCGGTCGCCCAGTACTATCCGCGGCCTTCGCCGATCCACCGGCTCGATCCTCGCTGCAAGGTCGTCGCCGTCACGGCGATCGTCGTCGGCCTGTTCCTGCGCTCGTCGTTTGCCGCCCTCGCCGTGTACGGCGTGGCCGCGGCCGCAGGTCTGCTGGTGAGCGGCGTGCCGCTGGGCTGGATCGCCCGCGGGCTGCGACCGGTGCTGTGGCTGCTCGTCCTCACCTTCGTCGTGCAGCTCCTCTTCGCCCCGGGAAGCGCCTTCGCCACCCTGGGGCCGCTGCACCTCTCGACGCACGGGCTGGCCGTGGCCGGCTATCTCAGCCTGCGGCTCATCGTCCTGATCGTCGTCAGCCTGCTGCTGACCCTCACCACGCCGCCGATTGCGCTGACCGACGCACTCGCCTGGCTGGGGCGCCCGCTGCGTCGACTGCGCGTGCCCACCGAGGAGCTCGCCCTCATGGTGACGATCGCCCTGCGCTTCATCCCCACGCTCCTGCAGGAGATCGACACGATCATGAAGGCCCAGCGTGCCCGCGGGGCGAGCTTCAACCGCGGCGGGCCCCTGCGCCGAGCACGCGCCCTGGTGCCGGTGCTCGTGCCGCTGTTCATCCTCAGCTTCCGGCGCGCCGATGAGCTCGCCCTGGCCATGGAGGCGCGCTGCTATCAGCCGGGCGCGCCGCGCACCCGGCTACATCCGCTGCGGGCTCACGCCCGCGACGCGCTGCTGCTCGTGCTGGTCGCGGGCGTGGTCGTGCTTGCGGAGGTGCTGTAGGCATGGTGTCCGCGAAGTCTGCTGCAGGCGCGGCGGCCGAGCCGGACTACTGGCGACTCGATCTCGCCTACGACGGCACGCCGTTCGACGGCTGGGCGCGGCAGCCCGGCAGGCGCACGGTGCAGGGCGAGCTCGAGGCGGCCCTGGCGACGGTGCTGCGTGAGCCGGTGCGTCTGGGTGTGGCGGGCCGCACCGATGCCGGCGTGCACGCCGAGGCCCAGGTCGTCTCGTTTGCGACCCGGCGCGCGCTCGATCCGAGTCGCCTGACGCTGGCCCTGAACGCGCTCCTGCCCGACGAGATCGCCGTCACCGCCCTCTCGCGGGCTCCGGCCGGGTTCGACGCCCGCGCCGCCACGGCCCGCACCTATCGGTATCGCGTCTGGCTGCCCGCGGCGCGGCCCGTCTTCGAGCGCCGCTATGTCTGGAACGTGCGTGGCGCGGTCGACACGGATCTGCTCGCCGCGGCGGCGCGGCTCCTGGTCGGTCGGCGCGACTTCTCGGCTCTCACGCCGTCGGCGCGTTTCTACCGCACCTGCGAGCGCGAGGTGACGCGCGCCGGGTGGCTCCTGGCGGCAGGTGGCCGCGAGGCGCGCTTCGAGATCACCGCCGGCAGCTTCCTGCATCACATGGTGCGCGTCGCCGTGGGCTCGATGGTCGACGTGGCCCAGCGACGCCTGAGCCTGAGCGACTTCGCGGCCGGCATCGAGGGTGGCCGGCGCGGCGCGCTCGGTCGCACGGCACCGGCACAAGGCCTCGCGCTCGTCGCCGTGGAGTACGGGACGCCCGGTGCCTGAGAGCGCCTCCGGGCACGCCGGCCCGGCGTCCGGCTCGAAGCACGTCGATGCCGCTCGCCCGGCGGCGCGAGGTCAGTGACTCAGGAACTGGCGCACGTCTCGTCCGAGCGTGCCGTGGTCGACCACCACGTAGCTGCCGCCGCCGATCATCTCGGGCGTGCCGAGCAGCACCGACTTGTACTGCCGGGCGCCCTTGGCGCGCCAGTCGATGTAGGCGAGGCCGATGATCTGGTTGGTGGAGAGATCGGTGGCCACGTGGTGCATGAAGCTCGCCCCCGTCCAGGGCAGGTGCAGCACGTTGCGCGGCCGTGAGATCTTGGTCTCGAGGGCCTGGATCACCTGTTGCTGGCGGCCCATGCGCATGAAGTCGTTGTCGGAGTGGCGTATCCGCGAGTAGATGAGCGCGCGCTTGCCGTTCATGAGCTGCGGACCCTTCTTGAAGTGCACGATGCGACCGCCGATGTACAGCGACGAGATGTCGCGCGGCACGTTGACAACCACACCGCCGACGCTGTCGATCATGGCGGGAAAGCCGTGGAAGTTGACGAGCATGACGTGGTTGATGGGCACCCCGGTGAAGCCGCTCACGACCTTGATGGCGAGCGGCGTGCCGCCCCAGAAGTAGGCCTCGTTGATCTTGGTCTGGCCGTGGCCGGGCACGTTCACGAGCGTGTCGCGGGGGATGGAGAGCTGGCTCACGGTGTGCGTCGCGGGATTGAAGCGCATCAGCAGGATGCTGTCGGAACGGGCCGGCTGGTGGCCGCGCTGATCGGAGCCCAGGACGAGGACAGTGGTAGGCCCGGAGAGCACGCCGGCGTGGCGGTCGACCAGGGCCGCGCGCGCCCGCGGACCGATGTAGGTGTTGGCGCGGTGGACAGCCGTGTTGAAGGCGGAGTAGCCGAAGTAGGCCCAGACTCCGCCGGCGATCGCCAGAGCGAGCGGGATCGCCAGCAGGTACCACCAGTGGAACCGGCGGCGGGCCTGCGCCGCGCGTGGCACGGCGGCGAGATCGGGCCGCGTCGCTCGTGCGCGCTGGTCGGCGCGGTAGATGCTGACCGGCTCGGCCTGGGCGGCGGCGCTCGCCGCGCCCCCCGACCGACCGGCCCTGCCGGCTCCCCCGGCGCTGCCGGCCGCGGCCTGTCGATCGCCGCCGGCGCCGCTTGCTCCGCTTCTTTCGCGGAGGCGGCGCGGGGTGTCGGGGGGTGCCTCGATGGGCTGCTCGGTGTGCGCGCGGCGCACGCGCGAGGCGTGATACTTGGTGTACGGCTTGTCAGTCGTGTGGCTCACGGTGTCGCTTGCGCGCCGGCCGCGTCAGCGGTCCGGCGCACGAATGGTCGTCTCTGGCTCGCTCGTGCGAGCTCGGGTCGCGCGATGCGCTCTCCCATGGCGAGGCGAGGCCCGGTGAAGCCTTAGTACGCCCGCCCGCGGTGTTCTCCTTCTCTTCTGACCAGTGTACACCGTGATATGTTGTGCCGGAGCGACCCCGTTCGGAGGGTCTTCGCCCAAGCGAAGGGTGCCTTGAGCCGCCTTTCCAGTCCCGCGCGTTCGATCATCGGCGTCGACCTAGGCGGCACCAAGCTGGCCGTCGGCCTGGTCGACGACACGCTCGGCATCCTCGCCCGCGCGACCGGCCCGGCCGTGACCCAGTCGGCCGCTGCCTGTCTCGACAACCTCTACCGGCGCCTCGACGAGGCCGTGGCCGAGTACGGCCCTGTCGACGCTCTGGGCGTCGGCACGGCGTCGATGATCGACTTTCGCGCGGGCCGCGTCGTGCTGTCGACCAACCTTCCCCTCGAGGACGTGCCCCTGCGCGACCTGCTCGTCGACCGGTACGGCGTGCCGGTCGTCGTCGACAACGACGCCAACGTCGCCTGCCTCGCCGAGTTTCGCTACGGCGCCGGGACCGGCACGAGCGAGATGATCATGCTGACCCTGGGGACGGGCATCGGCGGCGGCATCGTCACGAACGGACGGCTCTACCGCGGGGCGAGTGGCGCTGCCGGCGAGCTCGGTCACATGATGATCGAGTACGACGGGCTGCGCTGCCAGGGGGCGTGCCCGAACCACGGTTGTCTCGAGGCCTACGCATCGGGCCAGGCCATGGGCCGGGCCGCTCGCGACGTCGCCCGTTCGCAGCCCGACTCCGCCCTCGGCCACGCGCTCGCCTCCGGAGCCCAAGTCGACGGACCACTGCTCAGCACCCTCGCCCTGGCAGGCGACCCGGCCGCCGTCGCCGTCCTTTCCGAGATCGGCGAGAAGCTCGGTATGGGGCTCGTCAGCATCGTCAACATCTTCAACCCCGAGCTCGTCGTGATCGGCGGCGGCGCGGCTCAGGCGGCCGACATCCTGCTCGCGCCGGCGCGGCGCGTCGTCGCCGAGCGGGCCCTGCGGCCACAGCGCGACGAGGTGCGCATCGTGCCGGCCCAGCACGGGGTCGACGCCGGCGTGCTCGGGGCGGCCGCCCTCGCCATGATCGAGCTGTTCCCCGACGAGACGCCCGTGCGCGATCGCTCTCGCTAGGTCGCGCCCGGCGGCGCTCCAACGGCCGCCGTGGACCGCCCTGGCGGGGTGCCCGTGCGGCTCGTTGCCATGCGCTCGACCTCTCGGTATCCTTGGAGCAGCAGATCCATCGTGGGCGGCCGCGCACGCGCGGCGTCGCCCGACAGGAGGTGAAGGTAAGCCAATGGCGCACAGGATCACTGAGGAATGCCTCGCTTGCGCGGCATGCATCGACGAGTGCCCCGAGGGCGCGATCTCCGAGGGCGACGACATCTACGTCATCGACCCCGAGCTCTGCACCGATTGCGGCACCTGTGTCGACTCGTGCCCCAACGAAGCCATCGTCGCTGACTAACGACCCGGCGAGCGCTCTTCTTCGGGCGGCTCCGGCATGAGGCGGCGCTGGTCCGCCGGCCGGCCGTCCTCGTAGACCGTCTTCTTCTTGCGGGGGGCGGGGTGTGCACCGCAGGTG
>DATIYD010000166.1:0-4158 GCA_035517975.1 Thermoleophilia bacterium
TCGCCCGGGCCCTGCAGGATGCGCGGCCCGCTCGTGGGGAAGCGCGAGAGGATGGGGCGCGAGTGCTTGTAGCTGCAGTGCTCGCTCCACATGAGCGAGTAGATGGCAAGCTCGACGTAGGTCGGCTCGCGCTCCTGGATGTGGCAGATGTGGGCGTACTCGTCGGGCGTGAGGCCGAGCTTGACGGCGGCCTCGACGCTGGCGTGGCGCTGCTCGGTGGCGCTCATCGCAGCAGCACCCGGTCGCGCACGCTGTCGACGATCGAGGAGAAGAAGACGCGGCCGTCGGTGCCGCCGGCGAGGCCGGCTTCGACCGAGTTCTCGGGGTGGGGCATGAGGCCGAAGACGTTGAAATCTTCGTTGCACACGCCGGCGATGTCGTCGAGCGAGCCGTTGGGGCTGGAGCCGCCGATCGTGCCGTTGGTCGTGGCGCCGGCTTCGGAGCCGTCGGCGGCGCAGTAGCGCAGCACGATCTGGCCGTTGTCGCGCATGCGGGCCAGCGTGACCGGGTCGACCCGGTAGTTGCCCTCGTTGTGCTTGACGACGATGCGCAGCACGTCGCCGGGCTCGGCCGTCTGGGTGAAGGGCGTGCCGGCGTTCTCGACGCGCAGGTTCACGTAGCGGCAGACGAACTTGAGGCCGATGTTGCGGATCAGCGCGCCCGGCAGCAGATGGGCTTCGGTCAGGATCTGGAAGCCGTTGCAGATACCCATGACGAAGCCGCCGCCGGCGGCGAAGTCGGCGATCGAGGCCATGATCGGGCTGAAGCGGGCGATGGCACCGCAGCGCAGGTAGTCGCCGTACGAGAAGCCGCCGGGGATGATGACGGCGTCGACGTCGTGCAGCTCGGTGTCCTTGTGCCAGAGCCAGACCGGCTCGGCGCCGGCGAAGGTCGTGACCGCGTGCCAGGTGTCGTGGTCGGTGTTGATGCCCGGGAACACGCAGATGCCGATGCGCACGGGATGGGGGCCGGCCGCTGTCACGATAGGGAGGTGGCGTTGGGGCCGGCGGTGAGGAACGAGGCGGTCGGGCTCACGCTTCGTCGACGGTGAAGGTGTAGTCCTCGATGATGGGGTTGGCGAGCAGCTTGCGGCACATCTCGTCGACCTCGGCGTGGGCCTTGTCGGTCGGCGTGCCGTCGGGCACCGCGACCTGGAGCTCGATGAACTTGCCGACGCGCACGTCGGTCACGCCGTCGAACCCGAGGGCCGGCAGCGATCGCTCGATCGCCACACCCTGTGGGTCGAGGATGCCTTGCTTGGGGGTGATGTAGACACGGACGTCCATGGGCCTGCTCACGAGCCCTACGCTACCGGATTGGCCGCCCGAAGTCCACGGCGTTTCGGCACAAAAAGGGGGCGGGCGCGGCCCTACGCCGCGCCCGCCCCCCGCCCGTCGCGCCAGTGGCTCACATCGTGGCGCCGGTGCGACGGACGTGCTCCCTTCGTCAGGCAGCCTTGGCGGCCTGCTCGCCCAGGTAGGTGCCGATCTCGTCGGTCTGCTTCTTGAAGTCGTCGAGCGGCACCTGGAGGCCGTGCAGGTAGGTGCTGTACTTGGCCGTGTCGCTGGCCATGCGGTTGGCCTCTTCGAGCTGGGCGTCGGTCGAGCCCATCATCTTCGTGGCGCTGTGGTGAAAGTAGGTGCAGTACGGGCAGTGGATGGCGGCGGCCACCGCGTAGCCGATGAGCTGCTTCTCACGCACGGTGAGGGCCGTGTCGGAGAGCTGGAACACCTTGAACTCGCGCCACTCGTTCTCGAGGGTCGCGTCGGGCATCGTCTCGAAGAACGAGGGCACCTGACCGAGGGTCTCGCGGATCTCTCTTTCGACGTCGGAACGACTCATTGCCGGCCTCCGGGGTGGTGTCTTTTCGGCGGGGCGGCGCCCCGCGACCTTGCATCGGGCATGTTCCCGGAGCCGCCGCCGTTAGCAGCGTTGGCGACGCGTCACTCGCGGGGACGGCCGCGGCGCGAGGGCTACGCTGAGGTCACGCGCGGCCGACGTGGTCGAGGATGAACTCGACCGTGCGGCGCTCGTAGTCGAGCCGATGCTCGAGGCCGCTGATCTCGTGGCCCTCGTCGGGGTACACGACCGCTTCGCAGGGCGCGCCGGCGGCACGCACGCGCTCGACGACGGTGTCGAGCTGACGGGTCGGACAGCGCGGGTCGTTGGCCGCGGCGAGGATCAGCAGCGGCGCCGCCACGCGGTCGAGGTGGTTGATCGGCGAGTAGTACTCGAGGCGCGCACGGTCGGTCTCGATGTCGCCGCAGTTCTCGATGTCCCACCAGCGCAGGTCGTCGCGCACGGCGGGGTCGATCTGGGCGTCGATGTGATCGAAGAACGGCACGCAGGCCACGCCGCAGGCCCACAGGGCAGGAAACTGGGTGAGCATCTGCATCGTCAGGTAGCCGCCGTGACTGCGACCGGTGACGGCGATGTGGCCCGGGTCACAGCCCTGCTCGACCAGGAAGTCGACGGCGGCGGCGCAGTCCTGGGCCTCGCCCTGGCCCAGCAGGTAGCGGTTGGCGAGCTGCCAGCGCCGCGTGTAGCCGTCGCTGCCGCGGTAGTTGGGATGCACCACGAGACAGCCCGCGTCGAGCAGGGCCTGGCGCACCGGGTCCCACTCGTTGCTGTGGTGCCAGGTCGGACCGCCGTGGATGATGACGACGCCGGCGCCGCTGCGGCGCTCGGGCTCGCAGTACAGGCCGGGCACCTGCGCGAGCCGGTCGCGGCTCGTCCAGGCGACCGGCGTTCCCGACACGAACTCGTGGCGCTGCAGGTCGTCGGGCAGCGAGTCGGTGAGGTGGGTGACCGCGCCCGAGGCGAGCTCGACGAGGAAGAGGTCGGCGGGGCACCCGGGGCCGCTCAGCGCGCAGACGACCCCGGCGCCGTCGGCGGTGAAGCCCGGTCGGTAATGGTTGCCCGGACCGATGTCGAGGCAGCCGGCCAGGCCGCTCGTCATGTCGAGGTGCCAGAGCGAGCTCTCGGTGCCCTCGTCGACACAGAAGACCAGGGCGCGGCCGTCGGGCGACCAGCTCGGGGCGTGGGCGTTGCCCTCGCCCTCCCAGGCCCAGGTCACGAGGCCATCCTGGAGATCGTAGAGGCCGATGGCCTCGTAGTCGCCGCCGCCGCCGGCGAAGGCCAGGGAGCGGCCGTCGGGCGACCACGCCGGGTCGCGCGCCTGCAGCCGGTTCTCGCCGCCGATCGCGCGCAGCGAGCCGTCGCCGTTCGCCTCGGTGATGAAGACGGCCGAGTCCTGCCCGTGGGTGTCGCTCTGAAAGGCCAGCAGGGCGCCGTCGGGCGAGAAGCGCGGCGACCAGTCGTTGTACCAGTGGTCGGTCAGCAGCTTGAGGCCGGCGGCGCCGCCGTTGACCGGCATGACGGCCGCCGATGAGCTCGGTCCCCGGTTGACCGACAGGGCGAGACGCAGGCCGTCGGGCGACAGCGCGAAGTCGAAGGCCGGCGCGAGATCGGGCGTGTCGGGCAGCAGATTGACGAGCGTGCCGGTGGCGAGCTCGCAGCGGTAGATGTCGAAGCACTCGGAGCCGCGGTCGTCGCGGGCGAAGTACAGGTAGGCGCCGTCGGGCGAGAAGACCGGGCACACGCAGGCGTCGTCGAAGGATTCGACTCGGCGCGGCGGAGCCGCGCCGCGCAACTCTTTCAGATAGACGTGCCAGTCGCCGTCGCGGCGCCAGGTGAAGGCCAGCGTGGCGCCGTCCGGTGAGAGGGCCCAGCCGTGCGGCTCGGTCCAGACCTCGGGCACCGCGGCGAGTCGCTCGATCAGCGAAGGTGTCATGGCTGGTCCCCCCTTGTGTTCGTCCGGCTCATCCGGCTCTCGCGTCGGCAACGATACCACCCAGGGGCCGATGACGATCGTGCAGCGGCCCACGCCGCAGGACCGGTCTGTTCCACCCCTGGGCCGACGCCTCCGCCTCAGGTGGGGAGTAGTCTTCGCGCACCCCACGAGCGCGCCCCACCGCTCCACCCCACGAGCGCGCCCCACCACCGCACCCACCGCTGCACCACGAGCGCGCCCCGCCGCAGGCACCACGAGCGCGCCCCGCCGCAGGCACCACGAGCGCGCCCCACCATCCGGCGCGATCTTCAAGGACCTCCGCACCACCCCCCCCAGCCCGGGCCGGCGTCCGTCTCCCCCCGCGA
>DATIYD010000167.1:0-10393 GCA_035517975.1 Thermoleophilia bacterium
TCGTCGATGTCGATCTCGACGTCGTCGCTCACCAGGGGGCCGACCTCGACGGCGGCGAAGCTCGTGTGACGGCGGTTGGCCGAGTCGAACGGACTCAGGCGCACGAGGCGGTGCACGCCCTTCTCTGAGGCGAGCAGACCGTAGGCGTTCTCGCCCTCGACCGTGATGGTGGCGCTCGTGATGCCGGCCTCGCCGCCTTCCTGCACGTCGTTGACCTCGACCTTGAAGCCGCGGTTCTCGAACCAGCGCAGGTACATGCGCATGAGCATCTGCGCCCAGTCCTGCGACTCGGTGCCGCCGGCGCCGGGATGGATGGTGACGATGGCGCCGCCCTCGTCGTAGCGGCCGCTGAAGAAGCGCTGCTCCTCGCCGCGCTCGAGCTCGCGCTCGAGAGCGCCGAGGCCGCGGCTGAGCTCATTGAAGAGCTGCGCGTCGACCTCGTCGGCGGCGAGCTCCTCGCGGGCGAGCTCCTCGGTGGTCTCGAGGTCGCCGAACTGGCCCTCGAGCGTGGCGAAGTCGTCGAGGCGGCGCTTGAGGCGGCTGTACTCAGACGAGGTGCGCTGCGCCGAGTCGGCGTCGTCCCAGAAATCGGGGGCCCGCATGCGCTCTTCGAGCGCCGCGATCTCGGCCGTCAGGCGAGGGGGGTCAAAGATAGCTCCGCAGCCAGCTCAGGCGTTCGGAGGCGCCGTGCAGCCGCTCGCGGAGCGAGTCGAGTTGATCGATGGCTTCGGGTACTGACGTCATGACCAAGGCAGTATACCCGACTTCGGGGGCGGGTCGCGGC
This sequence comes from Thermoleophilia bacterium, assembly GCA_035517975.1. Classification (GTDB taxonomy): domain Bacteria; phylum Actinomycetota; class Thermoleophilia; order UBA2241; family UBA2241; genus Bog-752. Next base: position 785 of record DATIYD010000167.1, read on the forward strand.
ATCGAGTCGCCCCCTTACTGACAGCCGGTTCGACGCTGGCACCGGGAGATGATTGAAGGGACGCAGGATGTGGCATATCATGTGTTGTCGAAGGTGGTATTCTCACTGGGATTACGAACGGCATGCCGATTCGGCTCGGCTTCGTTCTCAGGGGGCATTCGACGCGGAACCGTTGTTCCTAGCAGGAGGCACCACATGACACTCCAGGTGGATGAGCGCGCCTGCCACAGGCTCTCGATGAAGATGAGTTTCCCGGAGATAGCCCGCGAATTAGGCGCCATCCTCGGCGGGAAACTGGTGGCTTACATCGGCTCGGTCACTGAAACGCGAGCGGTCCGCCAATGGGCACAGGGAGAGCGTAGACCGAGCGCGGCAGTCGAGGCTCGGTTGAGGCTCGCGTTCCGAGCAGCTAAGTGCATTTCCGATCTCGACGGTCGTGAGATCGCGCAAGCCTGGTTCCAGGGTCTCAATCCGATGCTCGACGACGTCTCCCCCGCACGACTGCTGAGGGAGGGCGACCTCGAGAGAGACGGTCAGGCCTTCATCGCGGCGGAGAAGTACTTCATCGCAAACGGGTGAGTCATGTGTTCGACACGGCGGCGGCTCCGGACCATGTGTACCGCATCGGCCGACCGCCAGATGTCTGGGCGTGGCCGCCGTGGTCCGCCGTACGAAGAGACGGGACGTTCGGCAACCGCTGGGACGATCCGCTCGGCAAGTACAGGGTCCTCTACGCGAGCCGTACTCGGCTTGGCGCGTTCCTCGAGACTCTCAAGCCGCTCCGACCGGACCCTTCTCTTCCGGCTGCGTACGAGGAGACCGCTGAGAACGATCCCGACGAGGCCGTTACGAACCCGCCAGGTACATTGGCGCCGCGCTGGCGTGAGGCGGCAGCGACGGCATTTGACGGGGCAAGCGAAGCACTCATGCCCCGTGGAATGAGCGACCTGTCGCCGCAGGCGGCAGCGACGGCATTTGACGGCGCAAGCGAAGCGCTCAAGCGCCGTGACACTTCTTGTACTTCTTGCCGCTGCCGCACCAGCAGGGATCGTTGCGGCCGAGCTTCTGCTCGACGTGGCGCTGCTGCACGGTGACCGGACCCTGGGCCTGGGCCTGCTGCGGCTGGGCCGCCATGGCCGGCGCGCCCTGGGCGGCCGGCGAGGCGCCGTAGCCGTCGCCGGTCGAGCTCACCGCGCCGGCCGCCACCGCGGCGCCGGCGAACGAGGTCTGGTAGGCGAGCTCCTCGCCGCTCGAGTAGTTGAGCGCCATCATGGGCTGGTCGAGGGTCTGGGCGGCGAAGTAGGCGAGGTCTTCGGGGGCGTTCTTCATGAGCGTGATGACGACGCTCTGGCGCACGCCGTCGAGCATGTCCTCGAAGAGCACGTAGCCCTCGGTCTTGTACTCGGCAAGCGGGTCGCGCTGGCCCAGCGCGCGCAGGTGGATGCCCTCCTGCAGGTAGTCCATGTCGAGCAGGTGGTCCTTCCAGCGCACGTCGACGATGGAGAGCATGACGGCGCGCTCGACGGCGCGCATCTGCTCCTCGCCCATCAGCTTCTCGCGCTCGGCGTACTGGGAGAGGGCGTCGTCGACGGCGAGCTCGGCCGCCGTCTCGGCGTCGGCCGCCTCTTCGAGGTCGACCTTCGAGATCGCGGGGTCGTAGACGGTGCGCAGCGCCACCAGCAGGCCGTCGAGGTCCCAGTCCTCGACGTACTGGGTGTCGGCCAGCGCCGTGATGACCGTGCCGGACACGACCTGCTCGACCATCTCGCGGATCTGGTCGCCGAAGTCTTCGCCCTCGAGGATACGGCCGCGCTGCTCGTAGATGACGCGCCGCTGCTCGTTCATGACCTCGTCGTACTGCAGCACGTTCTTGCGGCGCATGAAGTTGAGCTCTTCGACCTTTTTCTGGGCGCGCTCGACGACGCCGGAGAGCATGCGGTGCTCGAGTGCCTCGCCCTCGCCCGGGCCCAAGCGGCTGAGCACCTTGTACATGCGGTCGCCGGCGAACAGGCGGATGAGGTCGTCTTCGGCCGACAGGTAGAAGCGGCTCTCGCCGTTGTCGCCCTGGCGCCCGGAACGGCCGCGAAGCTGGTTGTCGATGCGCCGGCTCTCGTGGCGCTCGGTGCCGAGCACGTAGAGGCCGCCGAGGTCGGGCACGCCGTCGCCGAGCTTGATGTCGACGCCGCGGCCGGCCATGTTGGTGGCGATCGTGACGGCGTTCTTCTGCCCGGCGTTCTTGATGATCTCGGCCTCGCGCTCGTGCTGCTTGGCGTTCAGCACGTTGTGCGGCACGCCGTGGCGCTCGAGCAGGGTCGAGAGCATCTCGCTGACCTCGACCGACACCGTGCCGACCAGCACCGGCTGGCCCTTCTGGTAGCGTTCGACGATGTCGGTGACGACGGCCGCGTGCTTGTCTTTGCGGGTCGTGAAGATGAAGTCGTTGCGATCGTCGCGCACCATCGGCACGTTGGTCGGGATCTGCACGACGTCGAGGGCGTAGATGGTGCGAAACTCGTCTTCTTCGGTCTTGGCCGTGCCGGTCATGCCGGCCAGCTTGTCGTATAGGCGGAAGTAGTTCTGCAGGGTGATCGTGGCGAGCGTCTGGTTCTCTTCGCGGATCGGCACCTGCTCCTTGGCCTCGATCGCCTGGTGGAGGCCCTCGGAGTAGCGCCGCCCCTCGAGGATGCGGCCGGTGAACTCGTCGACGATCAGCACCTCGCCGTCCTTGACGACGTACTCGTTGTCCTTCTGGTAGAGCGACTCGGCTTTGAGGGCCTGCAGCAGGTGGTTGACCAGCGAGCCGTTGGCGTCTTTGTAGAGGTTGTCTATGCCGAGCGCCTTTTCGACCGTCTCGACGCCCTGCTCGGTGACCGCCACGGTGCGCTGCTTCTCGTCGACCTCGTAGTCGTCGGGTACGCGCAGGCGCTTGGCCACGCGGGCGAAGTCGCGGTAGGTGTTGGCCGCGGTCTCGGGCGCTCCCGAGATGATGAGCGGCGTGCGGGCTTCGTCGATCAGGATGGAGTCGACTTCGTCGACGATGCAGTAGGCGTGCCCACGCTGCACGCACTGGGGCAGCCGCATGGACATGTTGTCGCGCAGGTAGTCGAAGCCGAACTCGCTGTTGGTGCCGTAGGTGATGTCGGCGTCGTAGGCGGCGCGGCGCTCCTCGGGCGACATCATGGTCTGGATGACGCCGACCTCGAGCCCCAGGAAGCGGTAGATGTTGCCCATCCACTCGGCGTCGCGCCGGGCCAGGTAGTCGTTGACGGTGACCAGGTGGGCGCCCTTGGCCGGCAGCGCGTTCAGGTACATGGGCAGCACGGCGACGAGGGTCTTGCCCTCGCCGGTCTTCATCTCGGCGATGTCGCCGTCGTGCAGCACGATGCCGCCCATGAGCTGCACGTCGAAGGGGCGCAGGCCGAGCACGCGTTTGGAAGCCTCGCGCACCACCGCGAAGGCCTCGTAGAGCAGGTCGTCGAGCGTCTCGCCGTCGGCCAGACGGGCGCGAAACTCGAGGGTCTTGTCGCGCAGCTGCTCGTCGGTGAGCGCACTGATCTCGGGCTCGAGCGCTGTGATCTCGGCCACCTGCTTCTCGAGCACCTTCATGCGCTTGCCTTCGCCGGCGCGCAGGACTCGTTCGACGAGATTCGCCATGGGTTACTCAGGTCTCCTGGTCGTTCGCTTCTGGCCTACGCTTCAGATTACCCTATCGGCCGAGGCTTGGGCACGGATCGTGCACCTTGCCCGCCCTGCGGCCAGAGTCGACGGACTACTGGGTGACCGGTTCGATCAGGCCGTAGTGGCCGTCGTTACGCCGGTAGACCACGTTGGTGTCGTTGGTCTCGGCGTTCGTGAAGACGAAGAAGCTGTGGCCGATGAGCTCGAGCTGCAGCGTCGCCTCGTCGATCGACATAGGCTTCAGGGCGAACTGCTTGCTCTTGACGACGCGCGGCTCGTCGTGGTTGTTGCCTCCCGGAGCGGCCGGCTCGCCGGCCGCTCCGGGAGACTCGTCCTCTGCCGTCGCGGCGACCTCGGCCCCAGCCTCGGCGGGCGGTCCGGCGAGCGGCCCGACGGCCTTGGCCACCGTGTGGCGTAGGGCCTTGTGGTGCACCTTGTCGTGGTACTTCTTGGCCTGGCGCTGAAGCTTCTCGGTCACGAGGTCGATCGAGGCGTACATGTCGGGCGACGATTCCCGGGCACGCATGACGGGGCCACGGGTGAACACCGTGGCCTCGGCGACCTGCGAGTCGGCACTGTTGTGGCCCTTCTCGACGAGCAGCTCGAGCTCGACCCGAGTGACTTCGTCGATGTGCCGCTCGGAGAGCACGCGGTGAAGCTTGGCGAGCTTCTCCTCGGCGTACTCGCGCAGCGGCTCGGTGACGACCACGTGACGACCTTTGACCTGGATCTTCATGAAGGCGGCTCCTTTGTCAACCGACGATCCGAAGCGGTCCTTGGGGCTCCCTGGGACGAAAAAGCGCGGGCGGCGCGCGCAAACGTGAACGCATGCGGCTCGCAGCCCGCGTGTCGTAGAACGGTGGAACACGCGTGTAGTGTCTCACCCGTCGTGTAGACGTCGTCAACCACTAGCACGGTACTCACTCTACCCGCTTTATCGGCCGTTCTCCCGTCCAGCGTGAACGCGTCGCGCACATTTTCGGCCCGCGCCGCCGCGCCCAGGCCGCTCTGCCGCCGGCCGCGCTGCGTGCGCACGAGCAGGGGCACGAACGGCAGGCCGGCGGCGCTCGCCAGACGGCGCGCGAGCAGCGCTGCCTGGTCGAAGCCCCGCTCGAGATCGCGGTCGCGGTGCACCGGCACGCAGGTCACGAGCCCGACGCCGGCCGGGCCGCCCAGGGCGGCCACCGCCTGCACGAACGGCGCGCCGGCTCGGGCGGCCATCTCGGCGGTCAGCGAGTGCAGGGAGCGGAACTTGCAGGCGGTCACCAGAGCCCGCGCCGGGCCCTCGTACAGGTACGCGGCCCGGGCGGAGGCAAAGGCCAGATCGCGGCCGCGACACTCGCGACAGCCGGCGGCGGTCTGGGTGAGCGGCCGGTCGAGAGGCCGGGCGGCCTGTTGGGCGCGCGGCGCGCCGCAACGCCGGCAGCACGCCGCCGGCAGCGGCTTGAGCCCGGCGGCGCAGGGGTCGCACAGCCAGCGGCCGGCGCGCCCGCAGCCGACGCAGCGCTTGGGCAGGAACAGGTCGACGGCGGCGTCGGCCAGCCCGCCGAGGCCGGGCTTCACGGCAGGGGATCGGCGCCCGTCTCCGCGGCGTTGACCGCCGTCTGCGGGCCGAGCCGGGCGTCGGCCTTGACGATCGCCCGCTCGGCGATGGCGCAGCCGTCGCCGATGACGGCGCCGCGGTGGACGATGGCGTGGTCGCCGATCGTCACCGCGCGGCCGACGATGCCGCCCGCCAGCGAGGCGCCGCGTCCGGTCAACGTGCCGTTCCAGTGGATGACGCCCTCGAGCACGGCGCCGTGACCGATCGTGCAGCCGTCGCCGATGACGAGGGGCCCGACGAGCCGCGCCCCCGAGGCGATGTGGCAGCCGTCGCCGATCAGCACCGGCGGCACGATCTCGACGTCGCCGGCGACCTCGCTGCCCTCGCCGACCCAGACGCCGAGGCGCAGCTCGCGTCCGGGCACCGTGACCGCCACGCGCCCGGCCAGGGCGTCGAAGTTGCCGCGCCGGTACTCGCGCAGGCTGCCGACGTCGTTCCAGTAGGTCTCGAGCGGCCAGATGTAGAACGGCCGGTCGGCCGCGAGCAGGGCCGGGAAGACGTCTTTGGCGTAGTCGACGAAGGCGCCGGGCGGCATGAGCTCGAAGATCGCCGGCTCGAAGGCGTAGATGCCGCAGTTGCACAGGCGCGACCTGGCCTCGGCGCGCGGCGGCTTTTCCTGAAAACCCACGACGCGCCCCTCGTCGTCGTGCACGACGACGCCGTAACGCGAGGGGTCGTCGACCTCTTTGACCGCGATCGTGGCTACGGCGCCGTGCTCGCGGTGGGCCGCGACGAAGGCCGAGACGTCGACGTCGGTCAGGGCGTCGCCGCTGACCACGACGAAGGTGTCGTCGCCGAGCAGCTCGCGAAAGCCGCCGGTGCCGCCGGCCGTGCCCAGGAGCTTCTCTTCGAAGCTGTAGTGGGCCTGCAGCCCGAAGTCGCGGCCGTCGCCGAAGTAGCCCTGGATGTCGTCGGCGTAGTGGTGCAGGTTGATGCAGACCTCGGTCACGCCGTGGCGGGCCAGCAGGCGCAGGATGTGTTCCATGACCGGTCGGTTGACGATGGGCGCCATGGGCTTGGCCGTGCGATCGGTCAGCGGCGCGAGGCGCGTGCCCAGGCCGGCCGCCATGATATGCGCCTTGGGCGGACCGCCGCGCATCAGGCGCACTCGCCCTCGAGACAGGCGAGGCGCAGCGCCTTGGCAAACGGCGGTCGCAGCACGCCGACCTCGGTGACGATGGCGCTGATATTGGCCTGCGGCGTGACGTCGAAGGCCGGGTGGCGGGCCCGCGCCCCGGCCGGCGTGACGCGCTGCGCGGCGAAGTGGGTGACCTCGGCGGGATCGCGCTCCTCGATGGGGATCTGGGCGCCGCTTGCGACGCTCAGATCGACGGTCGACAGCGGCGCCGCGATGTAGAACGGCAGCCCGTGCTCCTTGGCCAGCACCGACAGCGTGTAGGTGCCTATCTTGTTGGCGGTGTCGCCGTTGGCGGCGATGCGGTCGGCGCCCACGACGATGCCGTCGACCTCGCCTCGAGCGATGAAGTGGCCCGCCATGCCGTCGCTGATCACGGTGTACTCGATGCCCTCGACCGACAGCTCCCAGGCCGTCAGGCGAGCGCCCTGCAACCAGGGACGCGTCTCGTCGACGAACACCGAGACCGCGCCGTCGTAGCGCTCGTGGCAGGCGCGGACGACGCCCAGGGCGGTGCCGTAGCCGGCGGTCGCGAGGGCGCCGGCGTTGCAGTGCGTGAGGATGCTGGCACCGGGAGCGAAGAGCGCCGCGCCGAACGCGCCAATGGCGTAGCAGCGGCGGATGTCGTCGTCGTGGATCTCGCGGGCGCGCGCCAGCAGCGTGAGCCAGCACTCCTGGGGCGCGGCGTCGCAGCGCTGCCAGAGGCTGCGCATCTCGGCGATGGCCCAGGTGAGGTTGACGGCCGTGGGCCGCGTGGCGGCCAGGCCGGCGGCCGCCTCGGCGAGGGCCGCCTCGAAGGCGGGACGATCGTCGGGGTGGGCGAAGGCCGCCTCGCGCGCCGCCAGGGCGAGGCCCCCGGCGGCGGCCACGCCGATCGCCGGCGCGCCCCGTACGGTCATGTCGGAGATGCGGGCCGCCACCTCGCGCCAGGTCGTGCACGTGACGTAGCGCTCGTCGTGCGGCAGGGCGAGCTGGTCGATCAGCACGACCGCTTCGGGCCGTATGTCGACCGTCTCGATGCGCAGCTTGTGCCGCGGGCTGTCGGGCGGTGTGCTCAGGTGCCCTGGTCCCACGAGGCCAGGTACCTCGCCTGCTCGTCGGTGAGGGAGTCGATGGCCAGGCCCATGGTAGCGAGCTTGAGCCGGGCGATCTCGGCGTCGATCTCGGCCGGCACCACGTAGACCTTCTTCTCGAGCTCGGCGTGCTTCTGGACCATGTACTCGGCCGCCAGCGACTGGTTGGCGAAACTCATGTCCATGACGGCGGCCGGGTGACCTTCGGCGGCCGAGAGGTTCACCAGGCGTCCCTCGGCCAGCAGGTAGATGCGCCGGCCGTCGGCCATGGTGTACTCGTCGACGAACTCACGCACGCGGCGCTTGGCCTTGGCCAGAGCCTCGAGCGCCGGGATGTCGATCTCGACGTTGAAGTGACCCGTGTTGGCGACGATGGCGCCGTCGGGCATGACCTCGAAATGCTCCTTGCGGATGACGTGGATGTCGCCGGTCGCCGTGACGAACAGGCGGGCGACCCTGGCGGCCTCGGCGATCGGCATGACGCGAAAGCCGTCCATGACGGCCTCGATCGCCTTGAGGGGATCGACCTCGAGCACGATCACGTCGGCGCCGTGGCCCTTCATGCGCATGGCCAGGCCGCGGCCGCACCAGCCGTAGCCGGCCACGCAGACGGTGGTGCCGGCCAGCAGGATGTTGGTGGCCCGCACCACGCCGTCGAGCGTGGACTGGCCGGTGCCGTAACGGTTGTCGAACATGTGCTTGGTGTTGGCCTCGTTGACCGCCACGATCGGGAACATGAGGCGGCCTTCGGCCTCGAGGGCCTTGAGGCGGATGACGCCGGTGGTGGTCTCCTCGGTGCCGCCGATGATGTCGGCCGCCATGTCGGGACGCTCGCCGTGCAGCACGCCGATGACGTCGGCGCCGTCGTCCATGGTGATGTTGGGACGGTGATCGACGGCGGCGTTAATGTGCGCGTAGTAGGTGGCGTCGTCTTCGCCTTTGATGGCGTAGGTGCGGATGCCGTACTCGGCCACCAGCGCCGCCGCGACGTCGTCTTGCGTGGAGAGCGGGTTGGAGGCGCACAGCACGATGTCGGCCCCGCCGGCCTTGAGCGTGCGCATGAGGTTGGCCGTCTCGGTCGTGACGTGCAGGCAGGCCCCGACGCGCACGCCGGCGAGCGGCTTCTCGGCGGCGAACCGCTCGCGTATGGAGGCCAGCACCGGCATGTGCATGTCGGCCCACTCGATGCGCAGCACACCGGCCGGCGCGAGGGACTGGTCTTTGATGTCGAACTGTGCGGTCGTGCTCACAGGCTCACTCCCGGTCGGCGGTTGGTCGGTCACAACGGCACGCCGCAGGCGGCGACCTTGAAGCCGTGCAGGGCGGCCACGACGGCCGCGTCGACGAGACAGTCGCAGGCGGCCGGACAGCCGGTTGCGGCGATCGCGCGCCGCTCGAACGGCGAGAGCTCGCCGACCCGCGCGACCCCAGCCACGGCGACAACAGAGTATACACGGCGGCCCACGGAGCGACGAATCGTCTCCGGTTGATAAAGCCCGCTCATCGAGGGAAACGGCTGGGAGCCGCGGCCGTAGGGGCCGCTTGCGGGGCGCCGCCCCGTGAGCGGCCCCGCAAGCCGCGCGTTCACGTGGTCGGCGACGATGATCAGGTCGGGCGCCGGCTCGGCCGAAAGCCAGCGCATCGGGACCACCAGCCCGAGGGTGGGCGGTGCGCCCGGCGCAGGCCGTGCGTCTGGCTCGGGCGGCGCGTCCGGCCCACACGGTGCGTCTCGTGCGGAGGGTGCGTCTGGCTCGGGCGGCGCGACCGGCTGCTCGGGCGCGGCCGCCGCCGCGGCCAGCAGGTCGAACAGCGTGCCGCTCCAGGGCGTCGTCACCCTCAGCGTCTCGGGCGGCACGACGGTCGGCTCGGCGGCGCCGAACAGGGCGGCGGGCAGCGGCGAGGCGGCGAGCGGCGCCGCGACGAGCAGGAGCGCCACCGACGGGGGCCCGGCGCGGTCGCTTACGACGGCGCCGCGCCCCCGCCGGCCAGCCGTGCCTTCAGGTCTTCGATGGCCGTGACCGGAGCGGGGTCGACGCCGTACAACAGGGCGAGGTAGAGCGAGGCGAAGTCGCCCACGTAGGCGCTCGAGAGCACGCGGGCGAGCGGCAGCAGGCCGCGCG
>DATIYD010000168.1:0-5837 GCA_035517975.1 Thermoleophilia bacterium
GCGCTCTCGTCGGGCTACTACCAGGCCTACTACGGCCAGGCGCAGCGGGTGCGCACGCTGGTGCGGCGCGACTTCGACACCGCCTTCGCCCAGGTCGACCTGATCGTCTCGCCGACCTCGCCCACGGTCGCCTTCGGCCTGGGCACGCGCACCGCCGACCCGCTCGCCATGTACCAGAGCGACATCTGCACGATCCCCGTCAACCTGGCCGGGCTGCCGGCCATCTCGATCCCCTGCGGCCTGGCCGGCCACCTGCCGGTCGGCTTCCAGCTCATGGGACCCGCGTTTTCCGAGAACCGCCTGCTCTCGGCCGCGCATGCCCTCGAAGGCGCGATCGGCTTCACGGCCGTGCCGACGTTCTGTGACTCGCGCGACGCGGCCGATGCGCCCGGCGGCTCCTGCGGCCGGCCGGACAGAGAGGCGGTCGAGCGATGAGCGCCTGGGAACCGGTCATCGGCCTCGAGGTGCACGTCGAGCTCGACACCGCGACCAAGATGTTCTGCGGCTGCCCCGTGACCAAGGGCGACCCACCCAACACGCATACCTGCCCGGTCTGCCTGGCGCACCCCGGTGCGCTGCCGGTGGTCAACGAGCGGGCGATCGAGTACGCCGCCCGCATCGCCCTCGCCCTGGGCTGCGAGGTGCGCCCGCGCAGCATCTTCCACCGCAAGAACTACTTCTATCCCGACCTGCCCAAGGCCTACCAGATCAGCCAGTACGACGAGCCCCTGGCGGTGGCCGGCTCGTTCGACTACTGGGTGGGCGACGAGAAGCTCTCGTGCCGCATCAACCGGGTACACATGGAAGAAGACGCAGCCAAGCTGATCCACGCCGGTGGCGAGGCCGGCCGCATCGCCGGCTCCGAGTACTCGATGGTCGACTTCAACCGCGGCGGGACACCCCTGATCGAGATCGTCGGCGAGCCCGACATTCCCTCGCCCGAGGCTGCTCGAGAGTTCCTGCAACAGCTCCGCGATCTGGTGATCGGTCTCGGGGTGAGCGAGTGCAACATGGAAGAGGGTCAGATCCGCTGGGACGCCAACATCAGCGTGCGGCCGGCCGGCAGCGACCGCCTGGGCACGCGCACCGAGCTCAAGAACATGAACAGCTTCCGGTTTTTGCAGCAGGCCCTCGAGTCGGAGGTGCCGCGCCAGGTGGCCGTGCTCGAGGCCGGCGGCGCGATCGAGCAGGAGACACTCCACTTCGACCCCGAGACCGGGGTGACGACGCCGCTGCGCTCCAAGGAAGAGGCGCACGACTACCGCTACTTCCCCGAGCCCGATCTCGTGCCGGTGACCGCCGACGCGGCCTGGATCGAGCGGGTTCGTCAGTCGTTGCCCGAGCTGCCGGCGGCCCGCGTCGAGCGTTTCACGAGCCAGTACGGCCTGTCGCGCTACGACGCCGCCGTGCTCGGCGGCGGGGCTGCGCTGGCCGGCTTCTACGAGGAGCTCGTCGCCCAGGGCATCGAGCCCAAGCTCGCCGCCAACTGGGTCATGGGCGAGTACTCGGCCCACCTGCACTCCGCCGGCCTCGAGCCCGGTCACGGCCACGTGACCGCGGCGCGCCTGGCCGCGCTGCTGCGCCTCGTGGCCGCCGGCGAGGTGTCGGGCACGGCCGCCAAGCAGGCCTTCGCGCTCATGGTCGAGGAGCGCGCCGAGCCGCTCGACGTCGTCGCCCGCCACGACCTGGGCCAGGTCTCCGACACGGGCGAGCTCGCGGCCGTGGTGGCGGCGGTGCTCGCCGCGCACCCCGCCCAGGTCGAGCAGTTCCGGGCCGGCAAGGAGCAGGTGGCGGGCTTCTTCGTGGGCCAGGTCATGAAAGTCACCCAGGGCAAGGCGAACCCGCAGCTCGCGGCCGAGCTCGTGCGAGCCGCGCTGCGCGGCGGCGACGCCGCCCCGACCGACGCAGGAGCACCGGCATGAGCGACTTCAAACCCGGCGATCTCTCGAGCTTCGTCATCCCCGAAGAGGCCCCGGCCGAGGGCCCGGCGGTGCGTATCGACGACACCACGCTGCGCGACGGCGAGCAGACCGCCGGCGTCGTCTTTTCGAACCACGAGAAGATCCGCATCGCACGCCTGTTGAACGAGGTCGGCGTGCACCAGATCGAGGTCGGCATCCCGGCCATGCTCGGCGACGAGAAGCAGGTGATCGCCCAGATCGTCGAGCTCGGCCTCAAGCCCTCGATCCTGGCCTGGAACCGGGCGGTGATCGCCGACATCCAGCACTCGCTCGACACCGGCGTCGACGCCGTGGCCATCTCCATGTCGGCCAGCGACATCCACATCGAGCACAAGCTGGCCAAGTCACGACAGTGGGTGCTCGACCAGATCCGCGCCTGCGTGGCCTTCGCCAAGGAGAACGGCGTCTACGTCTCGGTCAACGCCGAAGACGCCTCGCGCGCCGACCTCGAGTTCCTGCTGCGCTTCGGCCAGGCGGCCAAAGAAGAGGGCGCCGACCGGCTGCGCTTCTGCGACACGCTCGGTATCCTCGACCCCTTCGACACCTACAACGTGGTGAGCTTTCTCACCCGGCAGGGGCTCGAGATCGAGATGCACACCCACGACGACTTCGGCATGGCCACGGCCAACGCCCTGGCCGGCATCAAGGCGGGGGCGACCTACGTGAACACCACGGTCAACGGCCTCGGCGAGCGGGCCGGCAACGCCGCCCTCGAAGAGGTCGTCATGGCCCTCAAGTTCTTAGGCCACGTCGACCTGGGCCTGCACACGTCGCAGTTCCGCGAGCTGTGCGAGTACGTGGCGGCGGCCTCGGCCCGCAGCGTGCCGGCCTGGAAGAGCATCGTGGGCACCAACGTCTTCGCCCATGAGTCGGGTATCCACGCCGACGGCGTCATCAAGAACCCCCTGAACTACGAGGCCTACTCCCCCGAAGACGTCGGCCTCGAGCGCCAGATCGTGGTCGGCAAGCACTCAGGCTCGCGCACGATCTACCGCAAGTTCCAGGAGTTCGGCATCGAGCTCTCCGATCACGACGCCGAGGAGATCCTGAAGATGGTGCGCCAGACGGCGATCGAGCTCAAGCGGGCGCTGTTTTCCAAGGAGATCATGTACATCTACCAGGACTACGTCGGCCGCCTGGGCGACGCCGTACCCCTGCCGAGCGCAGCCTCGCCGGCGGGCGGCGACGAGTAGGGCCGACGCCAGCATGCCGGCCACCATCGCCGAGAAGGTCATCGCCGCGCACACCGGGCTCGAGGCCGTGACGCCGGGCCAGATCGTGGTCGCCCTCGTCGATCTTGCGATCGCCCAGGACGGCACCGGTCCGCTCGCCATCCAGCAGCTTCGCGAGCTCGGCCGGACCAGCCTGCGGGTGCCCACCGCCCTCTTCTTCATCGACCACGCCGCGCCGGCGCCGCGGGTCGAGCTGGCCAACGCCCACCAGATCGTGCGCTGCTTCTGCGACGAGACGGGGGCGACGCTGTCCGACGTCGAGATGGGCGTGTGCCACCAGCGCGTGGCCGAGAGCTACGCCAGGCCCGGCGACCTCGTGATCGGCGCCGACTCGCACACCTGCACGGCCGGCGCCCTGGGCGCCTTCGCCACCGGTATGGGCTCGACCGACGTCGCGGTCGGCATGGCGACCGGGCAGACCTGGCTGCGCGTGCCCGAGACCGTGCGCATCGAGGTGGGCGGGCGCTGGCCCGACGGGGTGATGGCCAAAGACCTCATCCTGACCATCATCGCCCGCCTCGGCACCGACGGCGCGACCTACGAGGCGCTCGAGTTCGGCGGACCGGCCGTCGAGGCGCTGCCCATGCACGAACGGCTCACCCTCACCAACATGGCCGTCGAGGCGGGCGCCAAGACCGGTCTCGTGGCAAGCGACGAGATCACCCGCTCGTACCTGGCGGCCCAGGGCCGGGGCGACGACTTCAAAGAGGTCGCACCCGATCCCGGCGCCGACTACGAGCGCTCGCTCTCGTACATCGCCGACGAGCTCGTGCCGATGGTGGCCGCGCCCCATACGGTCGACAACGGGCACCCCGCCACAGAGCTGGCCGGCACCCGGGTCGACCAGGTCCTGATCGGCACCTGCACCAACGGCCGCCTCGAAGACCTGCGCGCCGCCGCGCGGCTGCTCCGCGGCCGCAGACGGGCGCCGCGCACCCGCCTGATCGTCACGCCGGCCTCGCAGGCCGTCTGGCGGGCCGCCGCCGACGAGGGGCTGCTGCAGGCCTTCGCCGAAGCCGGCGCCGTGGTCACCAACCCGGGTTGCGGCGCTTGCGTGGGCGTTCACGAGGGTATCCTCGCCGACGGCGAGACCTGCGTGAGCACCGCCAATCGCAACTTCAAGGGACGCATGGGCAATCCCCAGGGCGCCATCTACCTGGCCTCGCCGCTCACCGCGGCCGCGGCCGCCGTCGCCGGCGAGATCGTCGATCCGCGCGAGCTGCTTGCCGCCGGCGCGCGTTCAACCGAAGGAGAGCAGCATGGCTAAGCAGTACGACGCCCCGCCGGCGATGAGCATCGACCCGGCCAAGCGCTACACCGCCACCATCGCGACCGACCGTGGCGACATCGTCGCCGAGCTCTACGCCGACAAGGTGCCGGTCACGGTCAACAACTTCGTCGTGCTGGCGCGCGACGGTTACTACGACGGCGTCACCTTCCACCGCGTGATCGCCGACTTCATGGCCCAGACCGGCGACCCGACCGGCACCGGCCGCGGCGGTCCCGGCTACAGGTTCGCCGACGAGTTCGACGCGAGCCTGCGTCACGACGGCCCCGGCGTGCTGTCCATGGCCAACGCCGGCCCCGACACCAACGGCTCGCAGTTCTTCATCACCTATCGCGCGACGCCGCACCTCGACGGCAAGCACGCCGTGTTCGGCCGGGTCGTCGAGGGCATGGACGTCGTCTTCTCGATCCCCCAGCGCGACCCCGCGACGGCGCGCGAGCCGGGTCTCGCCATGAAGAGCGTGACGATCACCGAGACCGACGCCTAGCCGTCGTGGCCGCGCCGAGCGCTGCATACGGTGTCCTGCACGGGCGCGCCTGGACGTTCGGCGACGACATCTCGACCGACCAGATCGCACCGGGGCGGCTGTTCCACCTGCGCACCGACCTGCCCGAGCTGGCCAGGCACGTGCTCGAAGACGAAAACCCCGAGTTCGCCAAACGGGTCAAGCCGGGCGACTTCGTGGTGGGCGGGCGCAACTTCGGCCTGGGCTCGAGCCGCGAGCACGCGCCGCGCATCATCAAGCTCGCCGGCGCCGGGGCGGTGCTGGCCCAGTCGTTCGCGCGCATCTTCTTTCGCAACGCGATCAACGTCGGCCTGCCGGCGCTCGTCTGCGATACGAGCGCGATCGAGCAGTGGGACGAGCTCGAGGTCGACCTCGCCGCCGGCGAGGTGCGCGACCTGAGAAGCGGCGCGGCCGTGCCCTTCACGCCGCTGCCGCCGGTCATGCTCAAGATCCTCTCCGACGGCGGCCTCGTCGAGCACTTCCACAAGTACGGCGAGTTCCACCTGCCCGAGGCCTAGAGGCCGCCGTCGTGGCGTACCGTGTCACCCTGATCCCCGGCGACGGCACCGGCCCCGAGCTCGCCGCCGCTCTCGAGACGGTGATCGCGGCGAGCGGCGTGGCCATAGTCTGGGAGCGCCACGACGCCGGCGCGGCCGTGCTCGCCAGGAGCGGCACGCCGCTGCCCGACGAGGTCGTCGCCTCGGTGCGCCACACCAAGGTCGCCATCAAGGGACCCATCACGACGCCGGTGGGCTCGGGCTTTCGCTCGGTCAACGTGGCCCTGCGCAAGGAGCTCGACCTCTACGCCGCCGTGCGGCCGGCCAGGTCGCTGCCCGGCGTGGCGAGCCGCT
>DATIYD010000169.1:0-4031 GCA_035517975.1 Thermoleophilia bacterium
CCTGGCTCCAGGTCAGGAGCCGTCCGAGGCGGCGGCCGCGGTCATGGCCCACCTGCGCGCCGCCGCGCCCTGGAACGTCCGGCTCGACGTGGCCGACCTCGGCGGTGGCGAAGGCTTTCTGGCGCGGACCGACGGACCGGCGTATGCCGCCGCAAGACGGGCCTTGATGCTGGCGTTCGACGGTCCGGTGGTGGGCTGCGGCCAGGGCGGCAGCATCCCCCTGGTCGCCGCCTTTCGCAAGGCCGTGCCCGGCGCCGAGATGATCCTCTGGGGTCCCGAAGAGCCGCGGAGCCGGATCCACGGACCCGACGAGAGCGTCGATCTGGCCGAGCTTGAGCGCTGCGTGCTGGCCGAGACGCTGTTCCTGGCGGACCTTTCGCGCGTCCCGGGGCGCGACGCAGTCGCGCCGGCCTGAGCGGCGACGACGGCGTCGATAGAGGTCTGCCGCCGGCCGGGGCGGGCGTCGTGGACCGACTCGTCAGAGGGGAGCCGGACCCTCCATCCGCGCCGTCCTCACGCCCTCGCCGTGAGCGAGCAGCGCGGCCGCCTTGCGGCTCCTGCCGTGCAGGTCGGCCAGCGTGAGGTCCTGCAGGCTGAGCGAGACGAGGCCGGCGACGACGCCCACGGCGAGCTGCATGCCCTGTAGGCCCAGGGCGAAGGCGACGGCCGGCCCGGAGGCGACGCCCGCGACGGCCAGCGCCGCCACGGCTGCGGCCTGGAACGTGCCGAGGTTGCCGGGGGTGATGGGCACCAGGCCGATCAGGTTGGTGAGCACGAGCACCAGGGCGGCGCCGCGCAGGCCGACACCGCCCAGATGAAAGGCCTGCAACGCCGCCCAGGCACCGCCGAGCTGGACGAGCCAGCTGGCCGCCTGGATGCCGGCGACCAGGAGCGCCGACCACGGCTTGCCCATGATGCGCTGGCTGTCGACGAGGGCCGGCAGGTGATGGCGCAGACCCCTGCGAGGGGTCGCCCCCTGACCGGCCGGGTCGTCATCGCCTCGCGCCCCGGCCCCGCCCGCCGCGAGCCGGGCCCGCCGTCGCTCGAGGACGATGCCGCCGACCAGGAACGTAGCGGCGAACACCGCGCTTGCGATCAACACCTGCACCGCCCAGGCCGGCAGGGCGAGCGAGGAGAGAAACAGCAGCGAGAGCGCGACGAACGTGGCGATGGCGAACAGGCGCTCCGTGAGGGCGACGCCCAGCACCGTCACGAACGGCACCGCCGCGCCGCGACGGTGCAGCAGGACGTACAGCGTGTACGGAGTGAGCACGGTACCGACACGGATGGGCACCACCGCGTTGGCCAGCAGGCCGATGCTGGTCGCCGAGAAGGTGTCGCTCTGCCGGGCGCGCACGTCGCCGAGCGCGTCGACGATCACCTTGAGGGCCGCGCTGCGAAGCGCGAGCGAGACGAGCAGCAGGGCGAGGGTCGCGGCGACCCAGTGCCAGTCGGCGCGCACGAACGAGTGCCCGACGTGCGGCAGTCCGGACCGCGCGACGAACAGGGCGGCGAGGGCCGTCATCGCGACGCCGCCGATCACCCAGCGCCGGGCAGGCGACGAGACCAGACGCACGCTCCGGCGCGCAAGCGACGGGACTTTGCGGCTTTCTCGAGGTGCGTTCATGGTGGTCCTTGCATCGGCGGGAGACTGAACATGGTTGAGGCAGGACCAGTATGCGTCCGCCCAACGGCTTTGAGGAACACCCGACTATGGTCCTGGCAGGGGCACCCGCGGTCTCGCCGACCACACCGCCCCTTGGCCCGTGGGGTACAATGGTCCTCCACGAGACGAGCCACGCGATGACCTCGCCGATCCCTCCCACCACCATGCCGCCGGCGGCCATCTCGCGCGCCGGCGTCTCGACGCGGTGGTCCGACCGTGTTGGCCTCAGAGGGTGAGAGGAGCCTCGTCCATGGTGAGGGAAGACGTTCGCTGCCGGCGGGAACGGCGTATGCCGGCCCTCCCGTCGCACCGCGGGCCATCACGCGCGCCGAGGGTGGGCTGATCGTGCGCGGCAGGCTCTGGCTGCTCCTGGTGGTGATCGCCGCGGTGCTCGTCGTCGGCGTGCTTGCCACGGCTCTGCTGGCCTGGCCACACGCGCGCCTGGCCGCCACAGGCGACGCTCTGGCACGAGTCGAGCTGCCCGGCTTCGCGGGGCACGTCACGGCCGTTTCGGCGAGCTCGGCGACCGAAGGTCAAGTGCCGCTCGAGCTCAAGGGCGACAGACTGTGGCCACAACGCCCGGTCAAGGCCGGAGAGCGCGTGACGGTGGTCGTGACCGTCCGCCGGCCCGGCTGGGCCGGCTGGCTCGTGGGCCACGTCGAGCGGCGCACGTTCTCCGTGCCGACCCCCAGCGCCCGGCTTCTGGGCCGCTGGCTCCAGGTGACGAGCGGGGCGCCCGTGACGGTGAGCTTCGACAGGCCGGTTGCGCTCGTCTGGCTCGCGGGTGCGCTCAGCCGCCCGACGCAACCCACCGCCACCGTCCCGATCGGCGTGACGGCAAGCGGCGCCGACCGTTCCGGCGCTGTCGAGGTCGCGGCCGTCGCCCGCTCCTGGGAGAGCCTGCCGGCGCCGGTGCGGGTGAGCTGGTTCCCCGCCCGCCCGTACGCCCAGCTGCTCGTCGACCCGAGCCCGACCGCGAAGCTCGCGCCGGCCGGGCGCCTGACGCTGACGTTCTCCGAACCGGTCGCCGATGTGCTCGGCTCGGCGCTGCCGCGGGTCAGACCGCACGTGCCCGGCCGCTGGCTCACGCTCGACGCCCATACGTTGGCCTTCCAGCCCAGCGGTCTCGGCTTTGGCCTGGGGACGCTCGTGCGCGTCTCGTTCCCGCAGGCCGTCCATCTCGCCGGTCGTGCCACCGCCGTCAGCACGCTGCGCTGGCAGGTGCCCCAGGGCTCGACGCTGCGGTTGCAGCAGCTCCTCGCCGAGCTCGGCTATCTGCCCGTGTCGTGGAAGCCGAAGGGTGCCGAGCCCGGCTCGCTCGCGGCCCAGCTCGCGGCGGCGATCTCGCCGCCCACCGGGAGCTTCACCTGGCGCTATCCGAACGTCCCCGGCGAGCTGCGCGAGCTCTGGAGCGTGGGCCAGCCGAACCAGGTCACGCGCGGCGCCGTGATGATGTTCGAAGACACGCACGACCTGACGGTCGACGGTCTGGCCGGGCCGAGCGTCTGGGCGGCGCTCATCGCCGACCGGCGCGCCGGCAAGCGCCGCGCCGAGGGCTACTCGTACGTTTTCGTGCATCGCAACCTGCCCCAATCGCTGAACCTCTGGCACAACGGGCACGTCATCCTGACCTCGCCGGGCAACACCGGGGTGCCGTCGGCTCCCACCGAGCTCGGCACGTTCCCCGTCTTCGAGCACATCCTCTCGGGCACGATGAGCGGCACCAACCCGGACGGTTCGCACTACAACGACCCCGGCATCCGCTACATCAGCTACTTCAACGGCGGCGACGCGCTGCACGCCTTCAACCGCGCCTCGTTCGGCACGCCGCAGAGCCTCGGCTGCGTAGAGCTGCCGCTCGCCGCGGCCGCGAAGGTGTGGCCGTACACGCCCATCGGCACGCTCGTCACGATCGAGAACTGACGACGTGAGATGGCCGATGCCCCCGGACTGGGGATGACGACGATGAAGAGGGGGCCGCGATGAAGGGGGAGCGGCGATGAGCGAGCCGCCGCTGGGCCGCCCCTGGTTCGGGCGCAAGCGGGTGGGCTGGGGCATGCGGCCGATCAGCTGGCAGGGCTGGCTGCTCACCGTGGTCTACATGATCGCCATCTATGCGGCGGCGCGCCTGCTCGCGACCGATCACCGCGCGCTGTTCGTCGGGGCACTCGCCGTGGTCACGGCGCTCTACATCGCGGTGGCCTGGGCGAAGAGGGACGAGTAGGAGGAGGGCCGGCGTCGGCCGTCACCTGCTGCGGGCCGGGCGAGCGTCTCGCCCGCCCGGCCTCCGTCAGAACGATCGCACCGGGCGGACGAGGCAGGTGTCGCTCTTCGCGTGGCTGGACTCGCTGCCGTTGAAGAACAA
>DATIYD010000170.1:0-7501 GCA_035517975.1 Thermoleophilia bacterium
CCCCCCGCCACGAGCAGCCTTCATCCGGCGCGCGGCCCGTGCCGGGACCGGCCCCATCCGGACTGACGTACAGGAAAGGCCAGACGTGTTCGGCTACATCGCCCGGCGCCTCGTCCAGCTCGTCTTCGTGCTGATCGGCGTCAGCATCATCACGTTCCTGATCATGTTCCTGATCCCCGGCGACCCGGCGTACCTCCTGGCGGGCAAGAACGCGACGCCTCAGCGTGTCGCCCAGATCCGCGTCGAGCTCGGCCTGAACAAGCCCATCTACATCCAGTACGGCCGCTTCGTCGATCGCCTCGTGCACGGCAACTTCGGCGAGTCGTACCAGTTCGAGCGGCCGGTGCGCCAGATGCTGCAGAGCGCGATCCCCAACACCGCCCAGCTCGCGGTGGCCGCCGTCCTGATCGAATTGCTGGGCATCCCGCTCGGCATCTACTCGGCCCTGCGCCAGTACACGATCTGGGACAGCACCCTGACCACGGGGGCGCTGATCATCTGGGGCATCCCCGTCTTCGTCCTGGCCGTATTCATGCAGTACATCTTCGGGGTCTACCTAGGCATCCTGCCGTTCTACGGCACCGGGGGCAGCACCATCCTGTGGGTCATCCCGGCCGACTGGAACAACCTCTCGCACCTGATCCTTCCGGCGGTGACCCTGGGCATCATCGAGGTCGCGTACATCTCGTACATGCAGCGCGCCTCCATGCTCGAGGTCATCCGCTCCGACTACGTGCGCACCGCTCGGGCCAAGGGTCTGCCGGAGCGCTCGGTGATCCTCAAGCACAGTCTCAAGAACGCCCTCATCCCGGTCATGACGATCGCGGGCATCGACCTTGGGGCTCTGCTCGGCGGGGCGATCCTGACCGAGACCGTCTTCTCGCGCCCGGGCGTGGGCCTCATGATCTACCAGGCCATCGGCGCTCGCGACCTGCCGGTCGTGGTGGCCGGCGTCCTGTTCGCCACGTTCGTCTATGTCATCGCCAACCTGGTGGTCGACGTGGCCTACGCCTACGTCGACCCGCGCATCCGCTATGAGTAGCTCCCACACGGGTGGCACCCGATGACCGATACCGAATCCGCCGCCTCCTTCGCCGAGCCGCAGCTCGACTCGCCACTGCCCGTCGGCTCCGAGAACGAGCCGGTCGGCGCGCAGCCGCTCGGTCTGTGGGCCGACACCTGGCGACGACTGCGGCGCAACAAGCTGGCCCTCGTCGGGCTCGGCATCATCACCGTCTTCATGGCCATCGGCCTGCTCGAGATCATCGCCTGGGTGACCGGCATCCACGGCGGCTACCTGGCACCCTACAACCCCGACGCGGTCAACTACGGCATCGCCAAGGCGCCGCCGTCGCTCTCCCACTGGTTCGGCACCGACTACATCGGCCGCGACGTCTTCTCGCGCACTCTCGTGGCGTCTCGCATCTCGCTGCTCGTCGGCGTGATCGCCGTCAGCATCTCGCTCGCCCTGGGTCTGGCCCTCGGGCCGCTGTCAGGGTATTACGGCGGGGCCGTCGACTCCGTCATCATGCGCGTCGCCGACGTCTTCTTCGCGTTCCCCTACATCCTGTTCGTGCTGCTGCTGGTGGTCGTGCTCGGCCCCGGGTTCACGAACGTGTTCATCGCCATCGGCCTGCTCTCGTGGGCGTCGTATGCCCGCATCGTGCGCGGCACGGTCCTGTCGGTGAAGACCCAGGAGTACATCGAGGCGGCCAAGGCCGCCGGGGCGAGCGACCTGCGCATCGTGTTCGGGCACGTGCTGCCCAACAGCATGGCGCCGGTGTACGTGTCGATCGCCATGGGCATCGGCGGAGCGATCGTCACTGAGGCGGCGCTGAGCTTCCTGGGTATCGGCGTGCAGCCGCCCACGGCGAGTTGGGGCAACATGATCGCCGACTACCTGAACTATCTCCAGGCCGGCCAGTGGTGGATGGAGCTGTTCCCCTGCCTCGCGCTCGTGATCACCGTGTTCGGGTTCATCTCGTTCGGCAACGGCCTGCGCGACGCGACCGACCCCAAGCTCAAGGAATAGGCATGACCGAACGCCTCCTCGAAGTCACCGACCTCTCCACGCACTTCTTCACGCACGCCGGCGTGGTCAAGGCCGTCAACGGTGTGAGCTTCACGCTCGACCGCGACGAGACGCTCGGTATCGTCGGCGAGTCCGGTTCGGGCAAGACCGTCACCGCCATGTCGATCATGCGGCTCATCCCCGACCCGCCCGGTCGCATCGTGGGCGGTGGCATCATGCACAAGGGCCGCGACCTGCTCGCCGTGTCCAGCGAGGAGATGAGCGATATCCGCGGCAACGACATCGCCATGATCTTTCAGGACCCCATGACGAGCCTGAACCCGGTGTTCAAGGTCGGCGACCAGATCGCCGAAGTCATCCGACGCCATCAGGGCAAGTCGAAGCGCGAGTCGTGGAAGATGGCCGTCGAGCTGCTCGCGACGGTCGGCATCCCCGATCCCGACCAGCGCGTCGATCAATACCCTTTCGAGTTCTCCGGCGGCATGCGGCAACGCGCCATGATCGCCATGGCGATCTCGTGCAACCCCGACATCCTGATCGCCGACGAGCCCACGACGGCGCTCGACGTCACCATCCAGGCGCAGATCATGGACGTCATCCGCGACATGCAGCGCAGGTACCACAGCGGCGTGATCATGATCACCCACGATCTCGGCGTGGTCGCTCAGATGGCCGACAAGGTGATGGTCATGTACGGCGGCCGCACGCTCGAGTTCGGGCCGGTCGACGACGTCTACTACAATCCGCATCAGCCCTATACCTGGGGCCTGCTGGGCTCGCTGCCGCGCCTCGACGAGACCGAGAAGCAGCGTCTGACGCCGATCGAGGGTCAGCCGCCCAACCTCCTGCTGCTGCCCGCCGGCTGCCCCTTCTCGGGGCGCTGCCCCTACGAGCTGCCCGTCTGCGCCGGCGAGTTCCCGACCCTGGAGATGGTCGGTGGCGGCCACGGCGTCTACTGCTGGATCCCCATCGGCGAGCGCGAGAAGATCCGCGCCGGTCTGCCGCGGTTCCGTCACGAGGCGGCTTCATGAGCATCCTCGAGGTCAAGGACCTGAAGAAGCACTTCCCGATCAAGTCGGGGCTCCTCAAGCGCACCACGGGCTGGGTCTACGCGGTCGACGGCGTGTCGTTCTCGATCGACGAGGGCGAGACGCTCGGCCTCGTCGGTGAGAGCGGCTGCGGCAAGTCGACCAGCGGGCGGGTGCTGCTGCGGCTGCTGCCGGCCACCGCCGGCACGGTCTCGTTCGACGGTATCGACGTCATGGCGGCGTCGCGCACTGCGCTGCAGCGCCTGCGCCGCGACATGCAGATCGTCTTCCAGGACCCGTACGCCTGCCTCAACCCGCGGCGGACCGTGAAGAACATCATCGCCGAGCCGCTGCGCATCCACGACATCGGCACCGAGGCCGAGCGCAAGCGCCGGGTGTTCGAGCTGCTCGAGACCGTGGGCCTCACCGCCGAGCACGCCGAGCGTTATCCGCACGAGTTCTCAGGCGGCCAGCGTCAGCGCATCGGCGTCGCTCGTGCCCTCGCGCTCAACCCGCGCCTCATCATCTGCGACGAGCCCGTGAGCGCGCTCGATGTCTCGATCCAGGCGCAGATGATCAACCTGCTCGAGGACCTGCAGAAGGAGCTCAAGCTCACCTATCTGTTCATCGCCCACGACCTGTCCGTGGTCAAGCACATCTCCACCCGGGTCGCCGTGATGTACCTCGGCAAGGTCGTCGAGATCGCCGACAGCTCGGTGCTCTACATCAAGCCGCAGCACCCCTACACCGAGGCGCTCCTCTCGGCCGTGCCGATCCCCGATCCGCGCACCGAGCGCGAACGTCGCCGCCTCATCCTCGAGGGCGACGTGCCGAGCCCGGCCAACCCACCCTCGGGCTGCGTGTTCCATCCGCGCTGCCCGCGCATGCAGCCCGATCCGTGTACCAAGGCGATGCCGCCGCTCGAAGTCCTCGACACGGCCGGCGGCGATCACAAGGTCGCCTGCTACTTCCCGACTCGGTACGACGCCCAGGCGCCGGCCGGCGCCTGACCGCTCGCGCCTCCCGTTCCCATGGCCCGGATAGCCTGCGGCAACCCGATCGTCAACGTCGTTCGCTCCACCGTGGCTGCGGCGGCTCGGGCCACGCGCGCGACCCGGCGGCGACCTCGGGCGACCCTCGGGCTCGCCGCGGCGCTGGTCGGGCTCGTCGCCGTGCAGGTCGCGGCCGGCTGCGGCGGCGCCTCGCCGGCCGCCTCGCCGAGTCCCTCGGCGACCGGCCCCGCGGCGGTCGTCGCGCACGTCGACGGCGACGCCGTCACGCGCGGCGAGGTCGACCGCGCCGTCGCGCTCTCGCGACTGTCGGCCAAGCCGCTCACCTTCAAGCAGGCCCTCGAGGTGCAGATCCGCGACCATCTCCTGCAGCGCGAGGCCGCTCGGTTGCACGTCACCGTCGGTGACCGCGCCGTCGCGGCGCGCCTGGCGCAGGTCGAGGCGAGCCTGGGCGGCCGCGCCGCGCTGCAGTCCTCGTTGTCGTCGGCGGGCCTGTCGCTCGGCTCGTATCGCCAGGTCGTGCACGACGGCCTGCTCGCCGAGGCGGTCGGGGCCCGCAAGTTCCCGACGGCAGCCCCCACACCGAAGCAGGTCCTGGCTTTCTACAACGCCCATCGCGCCGATCTCACGACGCCGGCGGCCGCCCGTCTCGCGGAGATCGTGGTCAAGACGAAGTCGCTCGGCACGGCCGTGATCGACCGGTTGCGGCTCGGCTACCCCTTCGCCGAGGTGGCGCGCGCCTACTCGATGAACCCCGAGTCGGCGGCGCCCGGGGGCGTGATCGGCTGGGTGGCGACGTCCACGCTGCCGAGCCCCCTCGCGCACGCCGTCGCGACGGCGCGGCGTGGCGCCGTCATCGGCCCCGTCGAAGCCGTCGGTGTCTGGCATGTCCTCAAGGTGCTGAGCCGCCGCGCGGCGCACACGCAGTCTCTTGCGGCCGCCCGGCCGGCCATTGTCGCGCAGCTCACGACCCAGCGCCAGGGCACGCTGCTGTCGGCCTGGCTCGCCCGGGCGCGCGCCGCGGCCCACGTCACGCTCGGGTCCTAGCGGGCCGTCACCCCGGCGGCGGGCCCCGGCGGCCGGCCGTGCACCTCACCTCGGGTCGCGGCGGCCCGCCGGCCTGGCCGCCGCGCTATACTCTGCCTCGACACCTGCACCCGGGAGCCGCCGCCCATGAAGAACATCCTCACCGTGCTGCTCGTCGTCGCCGTGCTCGTGCTCGCGGTCGGTGTGGCGAGCTACGCCGTCAGGGTCGACGTGGACTACGTGATCGGCACCTGGCACCACGTGTCGCTGCTCGCCCTGGCCGCGGTGGTCGCCGCCCTGGTCGTCGTGGTCGGCGTGCTGGCCGCGGTGGCGGCGGGGCTCGTGCGCGCCCGCGAACGGCGCGCCCTCGAAGAGGAGCTCGAGCGCACCTACGTGCGGCTGCGCGCGGCGGAGGCGTCGCTGCAGGCCGCCGGCCCCGCGGCCGCGATCGCATCCGACATCGCGCCGACCGCCGGCCGAACGGGGTCCGGCGAGACCCCGGGTGACGGCTCCTGAACCCTCTCGGGGCCGGCCGTCCGGCGGGCGCGGTACACTGGGATCGGCGGTGAGAGAGCAGACTTGGCAGATTGCGCCCGTCGACCTGCGCGCGGCGGCCGTCCTTTCCGACGAGCTTCACATCGGCCGCCTGGCCGCCGAGATCCTCGCGCGCCGCGGCCTCACCGACCCCGAGGCGGCGCACGCCTTCCTGCACCCCGACTACCTCGTGCACAGCCCGTATCTGCTCGACGGCATGGCCGAGGCTCGCAAACGCATCGATCGGGCCCTGAGCGCCGGCGAGTCCATCGCCGTCTACGGCGACTACGACGCCGACGGCATCACGGCGACCTTCCTGCTCTCCGAGTTCCTGCGCGCCGAGATGGGCGCGCAGGTGCTCTGGCGCCTGCCCAACCGCCTGAGCGAGGGCTACGGCATCGCCGCCGAGGCGCTCGACGCGCTCGCCGCCGCCGGCGCCGGCCTGGTCGTCACGGTCGACTGCGGCATCGGCGCGCACGCCGAGGTCGAGCACGCCCGCGAGCTCGGCCTCGACGTGATCGTGACCGACCATCACGAGCCCATCGGCCGGTTGCCCGACTGCATCGTCGTCGATCCCAAGCTGGGCCGTTACCCGTTCCCTCATCTGGCCGGGGTCGGCGTGGCCCTCAAGCTGGCCCACGCCCTGCTCGAGGACCGCCGCGACGACCGGGTCGAGCTGCCGCTCGCGCTGCGTCCGTACCTCGACGTCGTGGCGCTCGGCACCGTCGCCGACGTCGTGCCCCTGCTCGACGAGAACCGCAGCCTGGTGGCCATGGGCGTCGGGCGCCTGCGCAGCGCGCCGCGGCCGGGCCTGGCCGCGCTGCTCGAGGTGAGCGAGACGCGGCCCGACGACGTCGACGCCGCGACCATCGGCTTTCGCCTGGCGCCCCGCCTGAACGCCGCCGGGCGCCTCGAGGACGCCTCGCAAGCGGTCGAGCTGCTCGGCGCCCCCGACCGGGCGGCCGCCCTGCCGCTGGCCCAGCGCCTCGGCGCCCTGAACGCCGAGCGCCAGGAGATCGAGGCGGTCATCCTGCGCGAGGCGCTCGCCCGGCTGCCGGAGCCCCTGCCGGCCGCGCTCGTGCTGTCGTCGGCCGACTGGCACACGGGCGTGATCGGCATCGTCGCCGCGCGCATCGTCGAGCAGACGGGCCGGCCCACCATCCTGCTGAGCGAGACCGAGGGCGTGGCTCGGGGCTCGGGCCGCAGCATCCCGGCCTTCGACCTGCTGGCCGGCGTGGCCGCCTGCTCCGATCGTCTGCTGCGGTACGGCGGGCACCGCGCCGCCTGTGGCCTCGAGCTGCGCGCGGCCGACGTCGGCGCCTTCGCCGAGGCGCTCGCCGGTTATGCCGGCGAGCGCCTCGGCCCCGACGACTTTCGCTCGGTCACCAGGGTCGAGGCCATCGCCGCCGGCAGCGAGCTCACGCTCGGGCTCACCGACGAGCTCGACCTCTTCGCGCCGCACGGCTTCGGCAACCCGCGCCCGTTGCTGCTCCTTCACGGCGCCCAGATCGGCGCCTGCCGCCTTACGCGCAACGGGCGCCACCTGCAGTGCGACGTGCGCGCCGACGGTGTCACCGCGCCCGGCATCAGGTTCGGCTTCTCGGCCATCTCCGAGCTCGTGCCCGGCGCGCGGTACGACGTGCCGGTCGCCTACGTGAAGAACGCCTTCAACGGCATGGTCAAGGCCCAGGCCCAGGTCAAGGGCGCCTACGAGCTCGCGCCGGCGGGCGACCTGTGCGAGACCGACTGCGCTCCGGGTTGCCCGCACCGCGTCTCGGGCGACGAGCTCTGGGAGGCCCTGGCCGAGGCCGGGCTGCCGGGAGCGGCCGGGGCCGACGGGGCGGCGGCGGCGGTCGCCACGCTGCGCCGCG
>DATIYD010000171.1:0-5710 GCA_035517975.1 Thermoleophilia bacterium
GCAGAAGCGGCGGTCGCGCAGCACGCCGAGCTCTCCCGTGCGCTTCGGCGCCGCGCGACGGCGGCGCGACCGGCGGCGCGCCGGGATGCGGATCACGTCGCGCACGCCGTAGACCGGCGCGCCCTCGCTGACGTCGACCGAGCGCACGTGACGGGCCACCCGCGGCCGGGTCTCGCGCAAGGCCAGGACGGTGAACCCGAGAAACGCGAAGCAGCCCGCTCCGGCCAGCACGAACAGCAGAGGCAGCCCAAAGCCGAGCGACAGCAGAGCCGCGGCCACGAGCGGCCCGACCACCTCGCCGGCGCCGATCATGAGCCGGACCAGGCTGTAGCCCTCGGTGCGCAGCCGTGGGCGCACGAGGTCGGCGACCATGGCGTTGCTCGCCGTGAGGAACAGGGGCCAGCCGAGGGCGCGGTCGCAGAAGACGACCAGGCAGACGGGCACGAGCCCATGGACGAAGGCCAGGCCGCCGTACATGAAGCCCGAACAGGCGGCGCAGACGATCAGCACGGCGCGCCGCCCGAAGCGATCGGAGAGACCCCCGACGAGCGGCTGCAACGGCAGGCCGGCAAGCGCCGTGCCGCCGATGATGGCGCCCACGACGGCCATCGACACACCCAGGCGCCCCCTGATGAGGATGGCCGTGTAGGGAAACGCAAGGCCGATGAAGAGAAGATAAAAGAAGGTGCCCCCGACCAGCAGCCAGAACTGGCGTGGGAAGAGTCGCAGCTGGCGCGCCAGCCGCCGCCTTCGGGAGCTCTGTGGGGCTCTGCGCACGACGATCCTGACCACAAGGCTATCCCACCGGGCGGCGCGCGGCGACCCGCGGCGGCGGGTGGCGGCCGGCGCCCGGGGCGCCGGCACGACGGCAAAAGGCGGGGTGGCGAACGCCGCGGCGACGGGGCCAGGACGCTGCGCTGGAAGAGCTGGTCAAGAACATGAGTGTTTCGACCGATACGGTAAACTGATGAGGGTCAACTCCAGGAACAGCGAGTGGCTGCGCGTGCAGCAAGCCGCCGACCTTTTGGCCGTGAGCGCGACCACCGTGCGCCGCTGGGCCGATTCGGGGCTGGTCGCCAGCCGGCGCACGCCGAGCGGCCAGCGCCGATTCTCGCGCACCGATCTCGAGGCGCGCGCCAACGGGCATGCATCCCCCGGATCGTCCTCCCACGGTGACGACGAGAAGCGTCTGCGGCTGCTCCTCGACACGAGCTTCGAGCTCGCCTCCACCCTCGACCTCGACGAGGTCCTCGAATCGGCCGCGCGGCGCTTGAGCGCCGCGCTCCACATCCCCGACTGCGACATCTACGAGCTGCGCGGCGACCGGCACATGGTCTGCCTCGCCTCGACCCTCGACGGGGTCTACGACGGCTCCTGGGTAGGCTACGAGATCGATCGCGACGACTTCCCGTGCGACTGGCTTGCCATGGAGACGAGGCAGCCGATCGCCATGACTGACCTCGACGATCCCCGGCTGGGCGAGGCCGAGCGCGAGGCGATGATCCGCTTCGGTCAGGTGAGCTCGATCACGCTGCCCCTGATCGCCCGCGACAAGATCATCGGCACCGTGCAGCTCTTCGACCATGTCGAGCGGACGTTCAGCCAGGCAGACATCGCGACGGCCGAGTCGGTCACCAAGCTCGTCGCCATGGCGATCGAGCACGCGCAGCTCTACGACGAGGTCAAGCGCCTCCATCTCGGCAACCTGCGGGCGCTCTCGTCGGCGCTCTCGGCCAAGGACTACTACACGCTCGGCCACGCCGGTCGCGTGGCCGCCTACACCGCCATGCTGGGCCGCGAGCTCGGCTGGCCGGACGAACGTCTGAACGAGCTCCAGAACGTCGCTTTCCTGCACGACATCGGCAAGATCGGTGTCTCGGACCGCGTGCTGCTCAAGGCCGGCCCCCTTACCTCTGAGGAGTGGGAGCTCATGCGCCAGCATCCGGGCATCAGCGCCGAGATCGTGCGCCCCCTGTTCGACGAGGAGCTCGTGGCCGGGGTGCGTCACCACCACGAACGCTTCGACGGCAAGGGGTATCCCGACGGCCTGAGCGGCACCGACATCCCGCTCGTGGCCCGCCTCATGTGCGTGGTCGACTGCTACGACGCCATGTCCTGCGAACGTCCGTACCGCCGCGCGCTGACCTATCGCCAGTGTCTCGCCGAGCTGCGCCGCTGTGCCGGCACACAGTTCGATCCCGAGATGGTCGCCGGGTTCCTCAAGGCGCTGGCCCGGCTGCGCCGCCGGCGCAACCGCGTCGACAGCCTGGCCGCGCAGGCCTCGGCGCTGATCGATCCGGCCGCCCACGCCCTGCTGCGCTCGCGCGCCGATGAAGATCGCCCCGAATACGAGGCGATGGTCACCACGCTGCGCCGCTTCCGCGAGGCTCACCCGCCGGTCCGGTTCGTCACGACCTTCGTGATCGAAGGTGACCACTGTATGACCGTGCTCGACACCGGCCAGACCGAGACCGAGGTCTCGCACATCGGCGACCAGTGGCTCGCCCAGGACGAGCTCGCCGCCGTGCTGGCCGGCGAACGCGCCAAGGCCAACGTGCTGAACGCCGACGACTTCGGCGTCTGGGTCACGGGCACGGCGCCGGTGCGTGACGGTGACGGCAAGGTCGTGGCCGCCGTCACGGTCGACGCGCCGGCCGTCGAGCGACTCGACGACCGCCTGCTGAGCGACCGCTCGCACACCCTGGCGGCCATGCTCCAGGCCGCCGCCATCCGCTTCAGCCGAGCCGAGGTCGAGGCCATCACCGACGGCCTCACCGGGCTCTACAACCACCGCTACCTGCACGAGCGACTCGAAGAGGAGCTCGAGCGCGGGCGGCGCCGTGAGTCGCCAGTCGGCCTCCTGTTCATCGACTGCGATGAGTTCAAGCGCTACAACGACCTGTATGGCCACAAGGCCGGCGACGCCGAGCTGACCCGCATCGCCCGCATCATCGAGTCGTGCAGCCGGCGAGTCGATCTGGCCGCCCGCTACGGCGGCGAGGAGTTCGTGCTCGTCCTGGTCGATACCGACCACGCCGGCGCTTGCACCGTCGCCGACCGCATCCGCACCGAGGTGGCGGCGGCGAGCGCCCTCGGCGGACGGCCCCTCAGCGTGAGCGTCGGGGTCGCCACGTTCCCCGACGACGCCGCCGTGAAGGACGAGCTGCTCGACAAGGCCGACTGGGCCATGTACGCGGCCAAGCGCGCCGGACGCGACCGCGTGCTCTCGTTCCGCGACGGCCTCGTCGCCAAGGAGACCTGGCTGTCGCGCCGCGGCCGGTAGGCCACCCAGCACCACCGCCTGCTAGACCACCAGCACGACCTTGCCCAGCTTGCCGCCGGCGGCGAAACGCTCGTAGGCGCGCTCGACCTCGTCGAGCGGGAAGGTCGCACAGACCGGCACGACCAGGCGCCCCTCGGCGAGCAGCGGCAGCACGAAGGCGCGCACGGCACCCATCACCACCGTCTTCTCGGCGAGCGTGCGCGCCCGCAGCGTCGAGCCGCGTAGCTGCAGCCGGCGGCTCATGAGCAGACGCAGATCGAGCTCGAGCCGCGCCCCGGCCCCCAGGCCGATGACCAGGGCCCGGCCCCGATCCGACAGATGGGGCAGGACGGCGGCCAGATCGTCGGCGCCGACCAGCTCGAGCACGACGTCGTACGGACCCCTGGCGCCTGCCTCGCCGGGCGCGACGACCTCGGCCGCTCCGAGGGCGGCGACGGCGTCGCGCAGGCCGGGGTCGCGCACCGTGGCCACCACCCGAGCGCCGGCGGCTGCCGCAAGCTGCACCGCGGCCACGCCCACGCCGCCGGCGGCCCCACTCACCAGGACGCGCTCACCGAGCGCCAGACCGCCCTGGCTGAACAGCGCATCGAAGGCCGTCGTGAAGACCTCGGGAAAGCCGCCGGCCTGGGGCCAGGAGAGGCCGGCCGGCGCCGGCAGGGCGTGCGTCTCGTCGACCGTCGCCAGTGTCGCCTGAGCTCCGCCGCCGACCAGCGCCATGACCCGGTCGCCGACGGTGAAGCGTGTCACCCGGCCGCCCACGCCGACCACTTCGCCGGCCAGCTCGAGACCGGGCACGTCGACCGGCCAGCCCGGCGGCGGCGGGTACTCGCCGCGCCGCTGGGCGAGATCGGCGCCGTTCACGCCGGCCGCCTGCACGGCGACCAGCAGCTCGGTGTCGCCCGGCACGGGATCGGGGCGCTCGGCGACGCCGAGCGCCCCGCCGTCGCCGATCACTACGGCACGCATACGCTTGCCTTCCGGGGACCGGCCACTCTCGTGCGCTCGCCCCGCCGCGTCGCGATCAGGAGCGCACCTCCGCGATGGCCGACCTGAGGAGCCGTACCTGCCTGCGATCGGCGACCTCGACGATCAGGAATCGGTCGCGGACCTGGCGGACGATGCCGATCATGCCATCGACGGTCACGACCTCGTCGCCCTTCTTGACCGACGTGAGCAGCTCGCGCTGGGCGGCACGACGTCGGCGCTGCGGACGCACCATGAGCAGGTAGAAGACGGCGACCACGACGACGATGTAGATCAACAGGATGAAGATGCCCACGGAGATCTTCCCCTTCCTCGAGAGACTTGCGGCCGGCTCGGCCGCCGACGGCTCTTGCAGGCCACGACGACCCCGCCGTTCCCGCGACCTCGTTTGCTCGCAAGTGTAACCGCTGGACCGGGTGAGGGAACCTTTGGCGATGCCGCGCTTGCGTGGGAGCGACACCGGCCCCCATCGCCGGCTCCCCGAGCATTTGACCGGCGCGGCTCGGGTGGGTACCTTGGAGTCTCCCAGTTGTGCGGCTGCCGTGCCGACTCTCGCGCGCCGACGGCTTCGACGACAAGGGGGGACCACGCTCAGGCGCCGCCCACCACTTACGACCATCGCCGGCCTCGCGACCATCGTCGTCAGTCTGACACTGGCGATCGTGGCGTACGCGTACTACCCGTGGGCCTTCAGCCCGGCGGAGAACTGGATCAGCGACCTGGGCAACACGCTGCTCAGCCCCAGGGGCTCCATCTTCTTCAGGCTCGACATGATCGCGCTCGGCGCGGTGCTGGCCGCGTTCTTCGTGGGCCTGCACGTGTGGTCGCGCGGCCAGGGCATCATGGTCAAGCTGCTCGTCGCGGTGGCCCAGCTCAGCGGCTTCGTCGGCGCCGTGGCCGTCGCCATGACGGGCATCTTCTCCGAGAACGACGCCGCTGCCCACGCCCTCTGGGCGACCGTTCTGTTCATCGCCCTCGCCACGGCGGTGTGGTTCATCGGCTGGGCCCCCGTCTGGCACCCACGGCTGTCGTACAAGCTGAGCGGCCTCGCCTTCGCCGTGTGCGCCGTCGATGTGATCTCGGTCGTGGAACGCCGTCACTGGCTCGAGTGGCTGGCCGTGGGCCTGCTGCTCTGCTTCGTGGGCGCCGTGGCCCTGGGCACCTGGTCGCTCGCCCCGAGCCGCGTGCGTTCAGACTAGGCGCGCAACGCAGTCGCGCACGCCTGAGCGGGGACGACGGAGTCGATCGCCGGCCTAGGCGCGCAACGCAGTCGTGCACGCCTGAGCGGGGACGACGCAGTCGATCGCCGGCCTGACGGCGCCGCCTGCCGGCCTACGAGTCGGCCGGCAGCGGCGGACCCACCCGCGGCTGGCGCGGCGTGGGGGCGGGCTTCTGGTCTTCGTCGTTTTCGGCGGCGCGCTTGCGGGCCTTCTCGTCCTTCTC
>DATIYD010000172.1:0-4780 GCA_035517975.1 Thermoleophilia bacterium
GCCACCCCGAGTACGGCGACCTGATCGCCGGCTAGCGGCCTCGCGCGGCGTCCGTCAGTCGCCGGGCGGCCAGGCCCCGATCGACCGCGCGTAGTCGCGCATGGCGGCTCGACGGTAGCCGGCGAGGCCGTCGTGACCGGCTTCGACGTTCCTGGCGACATTTAAGGTCAGGCGATCCTGTCCGCGGCCGGGTGGCGTTCGAGCGTCGCGCGATCCCAGCCGGCCAGGCGAGTGCCGGCGCCGTAGGTCGACTCGCAGAAGCCGAGCAGGGCGCCGGTGGGGTCGGCCGAGCGGCGGATCGTCTCGTAGGGCACGATGAACTCACCGGCCTCGGGGCTCCACTGCGCTCCCGGCGGCGTGACGGTGGCAGCGTCGATGCCGGCAGGCTTGGGGTAGATGTAGGAGAAGAAGACCGGCGCCGGTGAGGCGTCGTCGCCCGGCCAGAAGCCGACGAGTGACTGCTCGGCCTCCATCGCCACGCGCTCGATCGCGCCGGCGTCGAACGGCGGGCTCGCCGGACGTCCCGAGTAGCGCACGACCGACAGGTCGAACGTGCCCCACCACAGATCGACCGGGGTCTGACGGCCGCAGAAGCCCGAGCGGAAGCGGTCGAAGACGGCGTTGATGCGGGTCCAGGCCTGGAAGAGCGCGGCCACGCAGGTGCGATCGTAGCTGGCGTGCGCGGTGTCGGCGGAGAGCGAGACCGGCGCCGCAGTCTCGACGCTCGTCGGATCGATCGTGACGTCGACGCCGAGCTCGGCCAGCGTCGCCATGACGGCCGCGTAGAAGTCGGCGACCGGGCGAGGCTCGAGGAGCAGCGCACGTCGCGTCCCGTCGCTCAGCTCGAACCGCAGCTGGTGCACGATGAAGTCGAAGCCGATCGAGAGGCCGCGCGCGTCGGGCCACATGACCTTGCTCGCGATGCCGCGCGACGTCACGTGCAACGGCGCGTTGGCCCATCCGGCCTGCAAGGGCGTGAGGGCGAGCTGCACCTTGCCGATCACCTGCGCGTAGAGCTGGAGCGTCGTCAGGGTGTCGCGGCAGCCTTCGAACTCGAGAGCCGGCCAGGGCGTCTGCTGCGCCATTGGATCCTCCTCGCTCGTTGGTCGGCGGCGCATCCGGCCATCGGTTGCGCCGCTTCGGGGTAGAACCGCTTGCAAGGTTCCCGCACCGGGCACCCGACAAGCCACCAAGGGAGACGCACGTGAGCACGGCGGACGACACGGCCTGCAGTCACCTCGATCAGATCCGCGAGGTGGTGCCCTCGGGCGAGGGCTGCAAGGAGTGCCTCGAGCTGGGCGACAGATGGGTCCATCTGCGTCTGTGCCTGACCTGCGGTCATGTGGGCTGCTGCGATTCGTCCAAGAACAGGCATGCCAGCCGTCACGCCGCCGAGACCGGACATCCGATCGTGCGCTCCTTCCAGCCTGGCGAGGACTGGCGCTGGTGCTATGTCGACGAGACGTACGTCTGATGAGGTGACGAAGCATGGCACGCTACGACAAGCCGAGTGACGAGGAGCTGCGCCGGCGGCTCACGCCGCTCCAGTATCAGGTGACCCAGCACGAGGGCACCGAGCCGGCCTTCGACAACGAATACTGGGACGAGCATCGCGAAGGCATCTACGTCGATGTGGTCTCGGGCGAGCCGCTGTTCAGCTCCCGCGACAAGTACGATTCCGGCACCGGCTGGCCCAGCTTCACGCGGCCGCTGCGGCCCGGCGCGGTCGAGACCAGGCGCGACTTCAAGCTCATCCTGCCGCGCACCGAGGCGCGCAGCACGAGCAGCGGGGCGCACCTGGGGCACGTGTTCAGCGACGGCCCCCAGCCGACCGGCCAGCGCTACTGCATGAACTCCGCCTCTCTGCGCTTCGTGCCGCGTGAGCGCATGGCGGCCGAGGGCTACGGCGAGCTGCTGGACCTGTTCGGCGAAGAGCCGGCCGGCGAGGCCGAAGAGGCCACCGGCTGACCGTAGCCACGACTGAGGCGCCGGATCGTCACCGGCGGACCGCAAGGACGACTGAGGGAACGCACCGCCGCCTACCCCATGAAAAGGGACGAGCCCCGCGGGGGACGGGGCTCGCCTAGGGCTTGGGGTCGCCCTTGAGGGGGGTCGTTACGTAGTATCGGCACGAGGCTTTAAGTCTGTGTTAAATCGGGGCGAAGCGGAGTTAAGCCGCCCCGCGGCGCGGGGGGCCATTCGGTGAACGACGAACGCGACCAGACCGCGGCGCCGCTCGTCGAGGCGCTGCGCACCTATCGCGAACGGCAGACGACCGCCTTCCACACGCCCGGCCACAAGCTCGGCGCCGGGGCGCCGCCCGATCTGACCGAAGCGCTGGGCGAGCGCCTGCTCTCGGCCGACATGGGCGTCGCCAACGGTCTCGACGACACGCAGGAGTCGGGCGGCCTGCTGCACGCCGCCGAGGATCTGGCGGCCGCGGCCTGGGGCGCCGACCGTGCCTTCTTCGTGCCCAACGGCTCGAGCGGCGGGCTGCAGGCGCTGGTCCTGGCCGTTGCCGGGCCCGGCGAGAAGGTCATCGTGCCGCGCAACGCACACAAGTCGCTGCTGGCCGGCCTCATCCTTTCGGGGGCGTGGCCGGTGTTCGTCGAACCGACCATCGACGAGACCTGGCAGATCGCGGTCAACGTGCCGCTCGAGCGCTCTGCCGCCGCGATCGCGGCCCACTCCGACGCGCGCGCCGTCTTTGTGACCTCACCAAGCTACAACGGCTTCTGCGCCGACGTGACCGGGCTGGCCGCGGCCGCTCACGACGCCGGCCTGCCGCTCGTGGTCGACCAGGCCTGGGGCGCGCACCTGCGGTTTTCGCCGGCGCTGCCGGCCGACGCCATGGCGGCCGGCGCCGACGCCGCCGTCGTCTCCGTACACAAGTTGCTGTCCGGGCTCTCACAGGCCTCGGTCGTGCTGGCGCGCGGCGGGCGCCTCGACGTCGACCGCCTGCGCACCGTGGTGGCGATGCTGCGTACGACGAGCCCGCTCGTGCCGATCTACCTCTCGATCGACGCCGCCCGGCGCCAGATGGTCGCCCGCGGCGAGGCGCTCTGGGGCGAAGCCCTGCGCCTCGCCGCTTCGGCCCGCGTCCGCCTGGCGGCGATCCCGGGCATCGCCGTGCTCGGCGCAGAGGCGGCCCGGCAGCCCGGCTCGGTCGACTTCGACCCGGTCCGCATCACGATCTCGGCCGCCGCCAGCGGCCTGTCCGGCTACGAGCTGGAGCGCCGGCTGCGCTCAGAACAGGCCGTGGCGATCGAGGCCGCCGATCCGCACAACATCGTGGTCAACGTTACCTTCGGCGATTCGCCGGCGAGCATCGACCGCCTGGTGACGGCCTGCGCGGCGGTGGCGGGCCGGGCGGTGGCCGCCGGCGGCGGCCCGGCGAGGGCCGAGAACGGGGTCGCGCGCGAGCCGACGGCCGCCGGGGTCGAGCCGATCGTCGCCGGGCACGGACGGCCGGCGGGCATCGACCGCGACCCCTCGAGCGACGTGGCGCCGCGCTACGGCCGTCAGGTCTGCTCGCCGCGCGACGCGTTCTTCGGGGCCGCCGAGGCGCTGCCGCTCGCGGCCTGCGTGGGCCGCGTGAGCGCCGAGATGGTCGTGCCCTACCCGCCGGGCATCCCCGTGCTGGGCCCGGGCGAAGAGGTGACCGCCGAAACGGCGGCCTACGTGGCCCGGGCCGCCGCGCGCGGCGTGCTCATCCACGGCCCGCGCGACGTCTCGCTGGCCACCCTGCGCGTGGTGGCGCGGGACTAGGCCGGCGAGCGACTCCGTCGTCGCCGCTCAGGCAGGCGCGACTTCGTTGCGCGCCTAGTTGCTCCCGCGGGGCAGCAGCGGCTCGTCGGGCGGGCCGACCTGCGGCACCTGGCCGCGCAGCTCGATCAGCTTCTGGCGCAGGTCGCCCTGGAGCTGCACGATCTCGCCCTCGGCCTGGAGGCGCTTCTGACGCCCCTCGTCCTGGATGCGGATCGTCTCTTCGAGGGTGGCGATCAGGTCGGAGTTGACCTTGCGCAGCGTCTCCACGTCGACCACGCCACGCTCGACCTCGCGGCCGACCTTCGCCTGTCCCTCGCGCAGCAGCTCGGCGTTCTTGGCGAGCAGCTCGTTGGTCGTGTCGGCCACCTCGTGCTGCAGGGCGAGCGCCTTCTGCTGGCGGTACAGGCTGATGGCGATCACGATCTGGTTCTTCCAGAGCGGCACCGTCGTCAGGATCGAGCTCTGGATCTTCTCGACCAGGTCGTGGTCGGAGCCCTGGATGAGGCGGATCTGGGGGGCGGTCTGCACGGCGATCACGCGCGTCAGGCGCAGGTCGTGCAGGCGCCGCTCGAAGCGCGTCACGGCCTGCTGGAAGTCGGCCAGACGCTGCGCCGCCATGGGGTCGGGCGAGGTGCGCGCCTCGAGCTCGAGCTCGGGCAGGCGCTCGGTGTTCAGCTGCTCGAGCACCTGCTCGCCGGCCGCGATGTAGACGTCGAGCTGCTTCAGGTACTCGAGGTTGAGCTCGTACATCTTGTCGAGCACGGTGATGTCCTTGAGCAGGCCCATGCGCGAGCGCTCGAGAGCGTCGACGATGCGGTCGATGCTGCCGGCCACCTTCTGGTACTTGGTCGCGAAGCGATTGAAGACGTTGCCGAAGCGGCCGACGATGGGGATCCGTGACTTGCCGCTCGGGCTGAGCGCGTCGATGTCGAGCTCGCGGACCTTCTCGAGCAGGTCGTTCAGGGCCGCGCCGCCGGCGCCGGCGTCCTTGTTGCGCACGTCGCCCAGCAGC
>DATIYD010000173.1:0-9229 GCA_035517975.1 Thermoleophilia bacterium
AGGTCGGCGGATGAGGCAGCCACCAGTTGTCGTAGCAGCCGAGGTCGACGTCGAAGACGTCGACGCCCGCCTCGACCAGGTGGACCATGTAGTCGAGGCTCATCTCGATCGTGCGCTCGCCGGTGAAGCGCCGCAGCGAGGCGGTCGAGCGCAATCGCTTGCCGTAGGTCGCCTCGAGGGCGCTCGTCAGGTCGATGCGATACATGATGGGGTAGCGCTCGTCGGTGCGTTTGCGCACCTCGCGGACGAGATCGAGCCCGAAGCGCTGCCAGTCGGCGTAGCGGCCACGCCGCCGCCGGTTGAAGGCCGGATTGGTGAGCTGGTCGAGCAGATAGCCCTCGTGACCGTGCAGGTAGACACCGTCTATCTGCATCGCCCTGGCGTCGGCCGCGGCCTGCCCAGTCGCCCGCACGATCCTGCGCAGCTCGTGGTCGAGCAGCGGCCGGCAGGGCACCGTGGGCAGGTAGAAGTTGGGGTTCCACGAGGCCGACACCGGCAGGCGGCGCTTGGCCAGCAGACACTCCGGCGAACCGACCCGGCCCAGACCGGCGGTGAGCTGCACGAAGAAGCGCGCGCCGAACGCGTGGCAGGCCGTGGCGACGTCGCGCCAGCCGGCAAAGACCGAGCGCGAGCGGTCGAGCCGGGGGAAGTACGACAGGTCGCCGCGCTCGGTGACCGTCGGGTCGATCCCCTGGCTCACCGGCACGAGACCCGAGGTGAGCAGGCCGGCGCCGCCCTGGGCGCGCTCGGCGAAGTAGCGCACCATGCGCTCGCTGGGACGGCCGGTCTCGTGGGCGACCGACAGGTTGCCCATCGGCCCCATGACGATGCGGTTCTTGACCGTGACGCCGTTGATGCGCAGCGGCGAGAAGAGATGCTCGAACGGGTGCAGCCGGCCGCTCATCCGGCCCCGCTCGAGCTCCTCGTCGTCGAGGAACCAGGAGCCGTAGTGGGCGGTGAGCCGCCCGATCGTCGCGCTGCCGTCCGTGTCTGTCATGGTCACCCCCTCGGCGTCGAACAGACTACGTGAACGGCCCGGCGCGCGGCAATGCGGAGGCGCGGTCGGCGGCTGGACACAGCGCACACGTGGGCGCTGCCCCGCCCTGCCCGAAGGTGACCTCAGGGGTGAACCGCGGCGGCGGGGGATCGGTGTGGGCTCCTTCCCACACCGATCCCCCGACCGCCTTTCGCGACGCCAACGGCGCACCTTCGACGGCGTTTCGTTGGCCGCTGGCGCCGCCCTCGACCGCTTTCGCGACGCGACCGGTGCTCCAAACAACCGCAACTCGCGACCAAAGTTGACAACCTCACCGGTTGTCAACTAAGGTTGCGACAATGTCGATCGGAGTGACAGAACCGCGGGAACCGGGCGACGGCCTCGCGGCCGTCGTGGCGCTGCGACACCTCGCCGACCGGCTCGAGGCCGCCATGGTCGAACGGGCCGTGCGCGAGGGCTGGAGCTGGAGCGAGATCGCCGAGGCGCTGGGCGTCACCCGTCAGGCGGTGCACAAGAAGTACGCGCGGCGGCTGGCCGCCGCCGGCGTCGAGACAAGGAGGCGTGGTGGCTGAGCCGTCGACACTGGACCTGCGCAAGACCGTCGGTCTGGCGCGCGACGAGGCACGCGCTCAGGGCAGCGCGCGCATCGAGGCCGAGCACCTCCTGCTCGCCCTGGCCGCGCAGCCGCAGCTCTCCGCCGGCCGGCTGCTGTGGAGCGAGGGGCTCGGACCCGACGCCATCCGGCAGGCTCTCGACCTCGAGTTCGCGCACAGCCTCGGCGCGATCGGCATCTCGCTGCACGGCTTCGCCCTGCCCGACACGCGACTCTCGGTGCTGGGCGCGGTGCCCCTGGGCCGTTCCGCCAAACTCGCCTGGCAGCGCGCCATCCAGGCGCGTTCCGGACGCGGGCGCGACCGCCGGCGCCTCGATTCGCTCCACCTGTTGATCGGCATCCTTGCCGCCGAGAGCGGCACGGTGGCGCGCGCCCTGACGATCAGCGGGTTCGATCGCGATGCCCTGGCTGAGCGCGCGCGTCGCGAGCTCGAGGAGCGCGCCGCCTGACGTACTCGACCGTCGCCGCGGACCGCCACCGGTCGCGACGATCCGACGATCGCGGTCGACCCGAGTCAGGCCGGGGTCTTCCCCGCCTCGAACCGTGCGAAGGCGGCGACCGTCGCCGACACCGTCGCCTCGACGGCCTCGGGTGGCGGGGCCGCCTCCTCGACGGCTCCGGGTGTCGCGCGCGCCGCGTCGCGAAAGACCTCGTAGACCTTCACCGCGACGACGGCCTGCTGCGTCGGGTTCTCGGGCACGAAACCGGCCGGAAAGGCAGCCGTGTGCTCGGTGAGAAAGCGGGCCGCGGCGCGCACCGCGGCCAGATCGGCGCGATCGCGCGCGCCCGAGAGATCGAACCAAAAGCGAGCCGCCCCACGTGCGATTGCCGGCCGCTCGCTTCCCACCGTCAGACCCGTGGCCGGGAAGATCCGGCAGTCGTAGGTGCGACAGGTGCGCGGTCGCCGCTCGTAGATCGCACAGCCCCTACCGTCGAACAGCGGGCAGTGGCCGCGCCGGTCGTAGCCGAGCACGACGCCGCCGGGGGATCGTCCCGGAGCCGCGAACTTGAGCTCGTCGGGGACCGCGGCGAGGGCCGCCCCCTCGTCGGCGTCGATGTGGACGAAATACGAGGAGGTGCAGCACGCCGTGCAGTCGCCGCAGGGCACGGCGACGGCCTCGCCGGTGCGCAGCGCCCTTCTGGTGCGGCGCAGCCAGGCCGAGAAGCGTTCAGTCGCGATCTCGCCGTCGTGGTCCATCGATCCCGTCTCAGTCCGTGTTCTCGCCGTGGTCGTCCATGGGCGAGCAGCATATCGCTCGCGGGCCGTCAGTCGTCGCGGCGGCCGCTACGGGCCGCCTCGAGCGCCTCGGCGGCCTCGCCGCGGATCCACCAGATCATGGCGAGCGCCGCCAGCGGATCGGCCCACCACCAGCCGAACAGGCGGTTGAGCAGCAGGCCCGCGAGAAGCGTCGCCGACAGGTAGATGCACACGAGCGAGCAGGCCGCGTCGGCGCGCAGCGCGGGACTGTCGAGCCGGGCCGCGAGGCCGAGCCGCCAGCGCCACAGCACCGGCATGACCAGCAGGGCGGCCGCCGCGAGGGCGATGCCCGCGGGCGACGATCCGGGCCGGGCCGCGCCTGCCAGGCTCACGATCGAGGTCACGAGGATGTACACCACCAGAGCGTAGAGCGCCCAGCCTACCAGCCGCGACGCTTGCCGTTCGCGCTCGTCGAGCTCCTCATCGGTCGCTCTGGCGGTGTGCAGCAGAAGCTGTCGCATGACGACGAGGGCCGTGAACAGCTCGATGCCGCTGTCGACGCCGAAGGTGGTCAGCGCCACCGAGCGCGCCGCGATGCCGGCCGCCAGGGCCACGGCCAGCTCGACCACCATCCAGGCGATCGTCAGTCCCTCGGCCAGCCGCGCCCGGCGGACCAGGGCCGACCGTTCCGGCGTGAACGTCTCTGGTGAGGTCATGGGCTCAGTGTCCCCGCGCGAGTCGGGCACCGATCAACGCGGTCGGGTCGCCGCCGTACCGTGCACGTACCGCCGGCTGGCGGCATAGCCGAAGCCGCCGGCCAGAAGACAGACCACCCCGCCGAGCACGATCGGCGCCCGGCCGCCCAAGGTGTCGGCGACCACGCCCAGCAGCGGACCGCCGACGAACGAGCCGCCGCCGAAGACCACGGTCTGCAGCGAGAGGACCCGGCCGTGCATCTCGGGCCTGGCTTGCACCTGCACCAGCGCGGTCGTCGCCGTCAGGTACAGGACGGCGGCCATGCCGACGAGGAACACGGCCGGCACCGCGGCCGGCACGCCGGGCACGAAGGCGAGGGCGAGCATGGCTGCCCCGAGCGCCAGGGCGCCGGCGACGATGTGACGCATCTCCACCAGGCCGCGATGAGCGACGATCAACCCGCACGCGACGGCGCCCGCCCCGAAGATCGCGTACAGCACGGTGAAGGCGCCCTCGGTGCCGTGCAGGGCGTCGATCACGAAGAGCGGCAGCGTGACGGTGAAGTTGTAGGCCAGCACCTGGATGGCGATCAGCATCGCGAAGCTGATCCACAGCACGGGCAGCGACCGCACGTACCGCAGGCCGGCGCGCACCTCGCCCCTGGTCCGTGGCCGCGGCGGCCGGCGGCGCAGCTCGGCCGGCCGCATCATGACGATGCAGGTCAGCACGGCCGCGTAGCTTGCGGCGTCGATCGCAAAGCACCAGCCGAAGCCCAGCGTGACGATCAGCAGGCCGGCCAGCGCCGGGCCGAAGATCCGCGACACGTTCACGATCAGGCTGTAGAGCACGACGGCGTTGGGAATGTCTTCGGCCTGCACCATCTCGGTCACGAACGAGCGTCGCAGAGGGTTATCGAAGGCGAGCAGCGTGCCGCCGGCTATGGCCAGTGCGTACAGCCCGGCAAGCGGCGGGTGAGGCAGGAACGCCAGCACGGCCAGGCCGGCCGACTGGGCCATCTCGAGGCTCTGGGTCAGCAGGAGCAGGCGGCGCTTGTCGGCGCGATCGGCGAGGGCTCCGGCCCAGGCCGACAGCACGACGATCGGGCCGAACTGGCAGGCGGCCAGCAGGCCGACCGCGAGACCGCTGTCGGTGATCCTGAGCACGAGCAGCACGAGGGCGACGTTGGTCAGCCAGTTGCCCGAGTTGGAGATGATCTGGCCGATGAAGTAGAGGCGGAAGTTGCGGTTGTGCAGCGAGTGGAAGGTCTGACGCAGCGCCCGGCTCAAACGGTTCGCGCCGGCCAATCGCCCTCCCCGCGACGTCTCAGGGCGTCAGCGGGCGCACACGAAGCGCCGACCACGTCTCGTCGATCGAGAAGTTGGCGCACACGACCAGGAACGGGTGCCCGTCGCGCAGGGGCCGAGCGGCGCCGCTTCGCACTACGGTCGTGGCGCCATCGCGATGGCGCTCTCCCGGCAGCCGGTCGCGCACAGGCCGCAGCCCCGGCAGCGATCGGCCGTGAAGAGCAGGTCGCGCGGCGTGCCGGCCCGCTCCGGCTCCCGCTCCCGCCCGGGCTTCGGCTTCTGCCCCGGCTCCGTTGCCGTCGGCAGACTGAGCGCCTCGAAGGGGCAGCGCTTGACGCAGCGCCCGCACAGCGTGCAGGCGTCGGGGTCGACCACGGCGAGGTACCGCCGCCGCGGCCACTGCCCGTCGATGCCGAGGCGCCGTGACGCCTGGTGGGGGAAGCAGCAGTCGGTGCAGCAGTTGCAGATCGCGCCGGCCTCGCCCTCGGCGCCGACCACCGCGGTGTGCATCAACCCGGCGTGATCGGCCTCGCGCAGCAGCGCGACGGCGCGCTCGGCCGAGATCTCCCAGCCGAGCCCGCGGTCGTTGTCGAAGCGCAGGCAGACGTTGACCGGCTTGCG
Source organism: Thermoleophilia bacterium (assembly GCA_035517975.1). GTDB lineage: Bacteria > Actinomycetota > Thermoleophilia > UBA2241 > UBA2241 > Bog-752. The sequence goes on from DATIYD010000173.1 coordinate 5,430, forward strand.
GCAGCGCCCGAACATCGCGCGACAGTCGCAGGGCCACTGGTAGACGTGCGGCACCCTGCAGACGGTGGCCTCGGCCTCGTCCAGCAGGATGTAGGAGTAGGCGGCGTCGCGCGACGAGCCGGGGTCGGCGGTGATGGCCCCGTCGGGGCCGATCGCGAGGTCCGCGGCGAGGCCGTCTTCGTAGTGGACGAGCTCCCAGCGGTTGAGCCGGGCGGCGACGTCGTCGGGCACGTCTCTCCAGCCCTCGAACATCGCCCAGATCTCGAAGCGGGCGTGGAAGTCCGCGAGGGCGACCCGTTCTCCGTCACCGTCCGGATCGACCACCCCACGGCGCGCCGCGCGCGCCAGATCGACGGTCGTTATGCCGGGGATGCGGCGCAGCACCTCGAGCTCGGTCAGGGGACCGGCGGCGAGCACCTCGGCGAGGTCGAGCTCCAGTGGCTCGTAGAACCGGTCGACCCAGGGCAGCAGGAAGTCGGGCAGGCCGGCGGCCGCCACGAGCGCGTCGGGACTGGACGTCATGGTGCTCCTCTCGGCCGCCTGCTCGAAAGCCCCAGCAGTATGACCGATTCAGGGACCGGCGTCAGCGCTCGTGCGTCGTGCGTCGCGCCAGCGTCTCGGCGACCAGCGCGGGTACCTCGTCGGGTCGCCGCGCCACCGGCACGCCGACCTCTTCGAGCGCCCGCGCCTTGCCGGCCGCCGTGCCCGACGAACCCGAGATGATCGCTCCCGCGTGGCCCATCCGTTTGCCCTGCGGCGCCGTGAAGCCGGCGATATAGGCGATGACCGGTTTGGTCATGTGCGCGGCCGCATAGGCGGCGGCGCGCTCCTCGTCGTCGCCGCCGATCTCGCCGACGAGAACGACAGCCTCGGTCCGCGGATCGGCCTCGAAGAGCTCGAGGCATTCCTGGAACCCGAGCCCGTGGACGGGGTCGCCGCCCATGCCGACGCAGGTCGACTGCCCGAGGCCCTCGCGGGTAAGCCCCATGGCGATCTCGTAGGTCAGGGTGCCGCTGCGAGAGACGATGCCCACCCCGCCGGGGGCGAACAGCGACGCCGCCATGATGCCGGCGTTACAGCCGCCCGGGGTGGCGATGCCCGGACAGTTCGGGCCGATCAGCACGAAGGGCCGTTCCGCCACAGGGCCCTCGTCGAGTCCGAGCTGGGCGACGACCTCGCTCATGTCGCGGACGGGGATGCCCTCGGTGATGAGGACGGCCACGCGCACGCCGCCCTCGGCCGCCTGCAGCACGGCCGCCTTGGCGAAGCGCGCCGGCACGAAGATGACGCTCACGTCGGCGCCGGTGGCCGAGACCGCCTCGTCGACGCCGTCGAACACGGGCAGTCCGCACGCCGTCTGCCCGCCCTTGCCCGGCGTCACGCCGGCCACCACGGCGGTGCCGGCCGCGAGCATGCGCTCGGTGTGGAAGCTGCCCTCGCGACCGGTCATGCCCTGCACCAGCACGCGGCTGCCGCCGTCGACCAAGATGCTCATGCCGGCCCCCGATCCCTCGCCGCGACCACGGCCTCGACCGCTTCCTGGGCGCTCTGCGTGACGACCAGGCCGTCGAGCCCGGCCGCGGCAAGAAGCTGCAGGCCCTCGGCGGCGTTGTTGCCGTCGAGCCGCACCACGAGGGGCAGGCCGACGCTCGCCGTCGCCGCCCAGGCCAGGACGCCGCGGGCCACTTCGTCGCCGCGGGTGATGCCGCCGAAGATGTTGATGAGCAGCGCCCGCACGCGGTCGTCGCCCGTGATGATGTCGAGGGCGGCGGCGATGCGCTCCGCGCGGGCGCCGCCGCCGATGTCGCAGAAGTCGGCGGCCGCGCCACCGGCGGCGCCGATCATGTCGAGCGTGCTCATGACCAGCCCGGCGCCGTTGCCGAGCACACCGACGTCGCCGTCGAGAGTGAGATACGTGACGCCGGCCTCGCGGGCCGCCCGCTCGCGCGCGTCTTCGTCGGGACGCCGGGCGGCGAGGTCGGGCTGCCGGTACAGCGCGCTGTCGTCGATCGTCACCTTGGCGTCGAGCGCGACGAGCCTGACGGGGTCGTCGACGACGGCCAGGGGGTTGATCTCGAGCAGCGACGCATCGCAGTCGCGGTACAACGCCCAGAGGCGCCGCACCAGGTCGGCCAGCGCGTCGTCGAGCCCGAGGCGGTGCAGAGCCGCGGCCTCGACCACGTGACGACAGACGTCGTCGCAGGCCTCTGAGGCGGCGTGCAGCGGCAGCCGCAGCAGGGCGGCGGGATCGTCGGCGGCGACCTGCTCGATGTCGACACCGCCGCGCGTGGAGAAGATCGCGACCGGCGACTTGGCGTGACGGTCGAGGGTGATCGCGAGGTACAGCTCGCAAACGACGGCGGCACCCTGCTCCAGCAGGACGGCGTGGACCACCTTGCCCTTGATGGTCAGGCCGAGGATCGTCTCGACGGCCGCGCCGAGCTCGTCCGGGTCGCGGACGACGCGCACGCCGCCGGCCTTGCCACGGCCGCCCGTCAGGACTTGCGCCTTCACCGCCAGCGGAAAGCCGAGCTCGCCGGCGGCTCGCTCGGCCTCGGCCCTGTCTCGCGCGAGGCGCGACGGCAGGACGGCGATGCCCGCGGCGGCGAACAGCTCCTTCCCCTGATACTCGAACAGATCCACTCGGCTACCTCATCGTCTCGTCAGGGGGTCAGGCCTGCCTTTCAGGGGTGGACTGACCCGCCTGGGTTCAGGTGGACCTCACTACGGCTCGCGCGCGTGCGCGACGTTCGCTCGCGAGTCAGTAGTCTAGCAGCCCAGCTTGCGCACGCCGTAGGCCGTGACGAGAAGGTTGGGGTGCTGATGGCCATCAGAGAGTCCCCACGCGCACCAGCGACTTGATCGCCCGGCGTTCGTCCATGGCGGCGTAGGCCTCCTGGATGCCGTCGAGGCCGGTCTCGAAGTCGAAGACGCGACCGGGCTCGATGCGCCCGGCGAGCACGTCGTCCATGAGCTCGGGGATGTAGGTTCGTACCGGCGCCGAGCCGCCGTGCATGCCGACGTTACGGAAGAACATGCTCTGCAGCGGCACCTCGACGTCGTGGGGGACGCCGACGTAGCCGACCATCGCTCCCGGCCGCGCGATGGCGAACGCGGTCTGCATCGACTGGTCCGTACCGACGCACTCGAGCACGGCGTCCGCCCCGACCCCGTCGGTGAGGTCCATGACCGCAGCCGTCGCCTCCTCGCCCCTCCCGGCCACGATGTCGGTCGCCCCGAAGTCGCGTGCCAGCCGCTGGCGGTCCTCGTGGCGGCTGAGGGCGATGACGCGCTCCGCCCCGATGCGCCTTGCCGCGAGGACGCCGGAGAGGCCGACCGCCCCGTCGCCGACGACGGCGACCGTGCTGCCCGGCCTCACTCGCGCGCTGACCGCGGCGTGGTGACCCGTGCCCATGACGTCGGAGAGGGCGAGCAGCGAGCGCATCATCGCCTCCGAGTGGCCGGAGCCGGGGATGCGCACGAGGGTCGCGTCGGCGAACGGCACGCGCACGGCCTCGCCCTGGCCGCCGTCCATGCCGCCGTAGGCCCAGAAGCCGCCGCGCTGGCAGCTCGTCGTGATGCCGGCCCGGCAGTGCGGGCAGGTGCCGTCACTGTAGGCGAAGGGGGCGATCACGACGTCGCCCCTGTGGAGCGCGCGGACCTCGGCGCCCGTATCCTCGACCACGGCGATGAACTCGTGGCCGACGGGCCTGCCCGCCTCGTAGGAGGTCTGCCCGCGGTAGAACCACATGTCGGACCCGCAGACGCAGGCCAGCACGACGCGCACGACGGCGTCGGTC
>DATIYD010000174.1:0-2358 GCA_035517975.1 Thermoleophilia bacterium
ACGCGGCGAGCGTGCTCGTGGCCTTCCTGCTCACCGCGATCCTGGTCAGAGGCCGCGGGGGCGGGCGCCGGTCGCGACCTCGCCAGAGCGCGGCTCGAGCGCTGGTGCTCGCCTGGCATCAACCCGTCATGCGAGCCTGGCTGCTGGCGACACTGATCAGCGGCGCGGCCGTCGATGCCCTGCTCGTCTACCAGATCCCGGCCATGGTGAAGTTCGGCCTGCCGCTCGGCGTCGCCGCCGCGGTAGCCGGCTTTCGCGGTCTCTCGCAGCTCGCCGGACGCCTGCCGCTCGGGCCGCTCATCGCGCGCCTCGGCACGCGTCGCACGATCGTCCTCGCCTATGCGGTGGGCGCCGCCTCCATGCCCCTGCTCTTCGCGGGCGGCACGCTCGCGCTCGCCCTGGCCTTCGCTCTGCTCGCCGGCGCGGCGACGGGCGCGTTGTCGGCTCTGCAGGGCATCTACACGCACGAGCTCGCCGACCCGCAGCACCTCGGCGCGCTGCTGGGCACACAGCAGGCCCTGTTCGAGGTCGGCGGCGCGGCCGGACCTGCGGTGGCCGGTCTGCTCCTGGGCGCGACGGGCTCCTTCGCCCCCATCGTCGTCACGATCATGATCGGCTTCGTGCTGGCGGCGGGGGTGCTTGTCGGCGGCCCCAAGCCGCAGAGGAGCTGACTGGCCACTGTGGCGCCCGTGCCACGCAGGCCGCGGCCGCACCACGTGGTCGGCGCGGCGCGTCTACGTCGAGTCGGGCACCGCCGTGAGCTCCAGGGTCTGGATGAGCGGCGGCTGCTGCGGTGTGAGCTCGACCTGGACCTTCAGCCGACCGTGCTCGCCACGCATCCACCACGTCACCGCCGCCGGCGACGACATCTCGAGCGGCGCGGACGGGTCGGGCCGCAGCGGCCCTAGCCGCTCGCTCAGAGCGGCGATCTGGGCCCTCCGGCGCTCGAGCGACTCGTCCATGGCCACGTTCTCGGCGAAGAGGCGTGCCGCCAGGTCGGCGTCCCAACGCTCGAGCAGACGGACCACACCGGCGCGAGCGGCCTCGGTCTCGGGCCAGAGCGCGACGGCGGCGTCGGGAGGACGGGCGGCGAGGACGATGCGCAGGGCCCTGTCGGCCGCATCGTGCATGGCCGCGTAGGTCGCGTTGGCCAGCGCCACGACACCGAGACCCGAAGCGGGGTGCCAGCACATGCCCGATCCGAACCCGGGCAGCCCACCGGGGTGACCGACGATGGCGCCGAATCGTTCGTCGAGCTCGACGAACAGGCCAAGACCGTAGCCGGCGGCCGTCGCCCCGCGTGATCCGTCGCCGGGGTCGTCGGCTGCCACCGGGGCCATGAGCCGGTGCACCTGCTGCATCTCGCGCCGCGTCGCGCGCGACAGGAGATGGTCGCCGGCAGGGTCGTCGCGCGGCGGGACGGCGTCGGTGAACTCGCCGATCCACCGTGCCAGATCGCGCAGGGTGCTGAACAGGCCGCCCATGGCGGCGAACTCGCCGTGCCCGGCAAAGGGCAGGGGCGCCCAGGCGTCGTCGAGCTGCCGGTGCCCCACAGCCAGGTCGGCGGCCGGAAAGGCGCCCGCTTCGAAGCCGGTCGCGCGCAACCCGAGGGGATCCAGCACGCGCCGCTCGACGGCGCTTCGATAGTCGCGGCCGCCGGCCGCCGCGATCACTCGACCGAGGACGGCGAAGCCGAGGTTGGAGTACTCGAAGGTCGTCCCGGGGGGCCAGGCAAAGCGAAACCCGGCCCGCAGGAGACTATCGAAGCCGGCCGGCGAGAGCGGCAGCTGGCGATCGCCCCAGGCGTCGTCGGTCGGAAGACCGGCGCTCATCGTCAGCAGATCGCGCACGGTGAGCACCGGCGAGTCGGCGGTCGCCGGCTTGAGGTCGGCCAGCTCGGGGACCCAGAGGGCGACCGGATCGTCGAGGCCCAGCGCGCCCTCGTCGCGCAGAGCGAGCAGGACCGCGGCAGTGAAGCTCTTGGTCATCGAGGCGATGCGGAACACCGAGTCGGGGCCGGGTCGCGGACCGGCGACCGTCAGCCCGCCGAGGCCGCCCCAATGGGCGAGGCGACCGTCGGCGATCACCGCGTAGGAGAGGCCCGGGGCGATGCCCCCCGCGTACAGCTCGGCGAACAGATCGTCGACGGGCGCGAAGACGTCGCCGGCACCGTTCATGAGACCACGCCCGTCAGCCGCCGCCGGCGGCGGTCATGAAACCACGGCTCTTACCCGCCGGCGGGCACTGGGCGCGCAGCGTAGCCACGCATGCCTTAGGCGGCGACGACACAGTCGATCGCCGGCGCTAGACCGGCCGGCCGAGTGGCCGCGGATGCTTGGGCTCGTAGAGCGAGAGCGT
>DATIYD010000175.1:0-9137 GCA_035517975.1 Thermoleophilia bacterium
CCGGCATGCCGGTGACGGCTCTCTGCCAGTACGACGTACGGCGCTTCGACGGCGCCACCATTCTCGACGTGCTGCGCATTCACCCGCTCATGCTCATGGACGGACAGCTCGTCGAGAATCCCTACTACGTCACCCCCGAGAAGTTCTTCGCCACACGAACGCGCTCCTGAAAGAGGTCCCGCTGAGCGGCGTGCTATGGAGGTAATGGGCCAGCTCCTGGCGGCCCACAATATGCTGCCGCTCCTCGTCGATGAGCGGCAGCTCGTCGAGTTTGCCGCCCACGCCCTCCTGATCCTTCCGGCGACCAGCGGGGCCGCCGTTCATCTTGAGGGCCAGGGGGCGCTCGAGGGCAACTGGGACCGACCGCCCTGGCAAGATGGTGACGATGGGGCGGACAGTGGCCGATCGTGGGTGAAGCTCGACGAGGAGTCTCAACTCCTCGCTTTGCCCGTAGCCACTCGCACGCGCCGGCACGGGCATCTCTGGGTCCGCTCAGACAAACCGCGGGAGATCGATCCTTACCTGCCATTCCTCGCCAACTTCGCCAGCGGGCTCGCGCTGATCCTTGAGAACAAACAGCACCAGCGCGAGATCGACGAGGCGACGGAGCGGGTGCGGGCGAGCGAGGCCCGCTACTCGAACCTGTTCCGCCATATGAGCGCGGGCTTCGCGGTCCATGAGATCATCACCGACTCCGGCGGAGTGCCCATCGACTATCGCTTCCTCGAGATGAACCCCGCCTTCGAGGGCCTGACTGGGCTGCGCGCCGAGAAATGCACCGGTCGCCGGGCCCGCGACGTGCTACCGGCGCTCGAGCCCTACTGGGTCGAGGCCTACGGCGACGTCGCGCTGCGGGGACGCGAGCGACGCTTCGAAAACTACAGCCGCGACCTCGATCGCCACTACGAGGTCATCGCCTACTGTCCCGAGCCCGGCAAGTTCGCGACAATCTTCACGGACATCACTGAGCGCAAGCGCCACGAGCTCGAACGCCAGCACTTCATCGAGGAGCTCCAGACCCAAAGCGAGGAGCTCCAGGACCAAACCGTCAAGCTGCAAGACCTCTACGAGGCCCAGCGTCGCATCGCCCTGACCCTACAGGAGAACTTCGTGCACGAGCTGCCCGAGGTGCCCGGCCTCGAGCTCGCCGTCATCTCAGAGCCTGCAGCCAGTGCCGAGCTGATCGGCGGCGACTTCTACGACGTCTTCCAGCTGCCCGATGGTCGGGTCATCGCGCTGATCGGCGATGTCATGGGCAAGGGCATCGCGGCAGCGGGTCTGACCGAGACGGTGCGCAGCGCAGTGCGAGCCCTGGCGATGGTCTCGCCGCGACCCGACCTGGTGCTCGAGCAGACCAACCGCCTGCTCGTCGCCGAGCGACACACTCAGTTCGTGACGGCCCTGCTTGTGCTGCTCGATCCGAAGACAGGCGAGGGCCTCTTGGCCAGCGCGGGCCATCCCCCGGCGCTGCGGGCCTCACGCGGTGTAGTGGGCTCGGTCGAGGTGCCCTACGGCACGCCGCTCGGCGCCTTCGCTGATCGCCCCTACGCCGCGGCCGCCTTCAGCTTGTCCCCCGGCGAGGTTCTCATCCTCTACACCGACGGTCTGTCTGAGGCGCGACGAAAGGGCGTACTGCTCGGCGAGGATGGCTTGCGGGAGCTCGTGCGGGAACTCGAACCCCGCCCGCGAGTAATCGTCGAAGGCCTCCGTCAAGGCGCGCTCGCCTATGCCGGCGTACTGCGCGACGACCTGCAGATACTCGCCATAGCCCGCCCCATGCCGCAGCACCAGCCTTACGACGGTAACGACAGAAGCGAGCCGAGCATCAGCGAGCACCACTGAGGACCACCGAGTGTTATCGGCTGCCAACCCGTTCGTTTGCAAGAGGTTTGCCGAAAGCCGTTTCGCCAGGTCTTGAGCGTCGGCACGGAAGCGTAAAATCCCTGCACACAAGCGTAAGAGAGCTGGTGGACCGCAGGGGAGTCGAACCCCTGACCTCCGCCGTGCAAAGGCGGCGCTCTCCCAACTGAGCTAGCGGCCCACGAGGCCCACAGTATAGCGCCCGGCGGTCGGCGGCGAGGGCGCAACCCGGGCCCCAAAACGCCAGGTCACCTCCCGCGGCGCGGCAGGCGGGAACCATCCGTGAGAACGACACGCGACCCACGAGGAGACTCCCATGTCGACTACCGACCAGATCGCCGCGCTGCTGCACCAGGCCGCCGAGACCCATCACATCGTCTACGCCGACACCGACGGTGAGGACCCCGACTGGGCCACCTTCTACTCCGATTGGCTCCTGCACCACTCGCGCCTGCCGGAACTGCTCGCGGCCAAGCCGGTGCGTAGCCACCTCACGGCCGAGCTCGTCGCACTCGACGAGCACTTCACGCACTCGCCCGCCGACGGCGACTGGGAGCACTACTACGCCCAGGAGCTCGTCGAGCGCTTCGCCGCCTGAGCGCCCGCGACGCGGACGGCGGCGGGCTGCTGCGCAGCCCGCCGCCGTCTGCGCTCGCCCTGCCCCGTCCGCTCTCGCCTCGCCTCTACGGCCTGTACTTCAGCAGCGTGGCGATGGTGCCCGAGTTCGACGCCTCCTCGCCGGCCACGTAGACGCCGCGGCCGGTGACCACGAGGCCGTGCACCAGGTCGTTGCTGGCGTCCGTGCCGGTGTAGCGCTCGGCCCAGCTCTGGTTGCCCGTGCCGTCGTACTTGACCGTCAGCATGTCGGTGCCGGTGGTGGCGCCGTCGCTGGTGCCCGCGACGTAGACGGCGCCTCCGGCTCCGCCGGCCACGAACGAGCCCTGGTCGGCGAGGCTGTCCGGCCCGTCGTACGTGCTGCGCCAACGCGTGTGCCCGGCCGGCGACAGGCGCACCGTGAGGACGTCCACCTGCGTGCCGTCGGGCGACGTCTCGCCCGTGGCCGCCACGTCACCGTTACGCAGCAGAGCGATGGCATTGAACCAGTCGTCGAAGGCCCCAGTGCCCGAGTACGCTCGCGTCCACAGCAGGCGGCCGCGCGTGTTGTACTTCAGCACGACGGCGTCAGCGCCGGTCCCCGTGCGCGTCGTCTGGCCGGCGACATAGACCGCGCCGGCCGGCGTGACCCCGATGCCGTAGCCCAGGTCGTCGCCGCTGCCCTGCCCGTTGAAGCGACGCACCCACTTGCGATGGCCCGCCGGGTCGTACTTGAAGGTCACGATGTCGTAGAACGTCCCCACCTCGTAGCTGAGGCCGGTGAGGTACACGTTGCCGGCAGCGTCGACGGCGATGCCCCGTGGCTGGTCGTCGCCGGGCCCCGCGTAGCTACGCACCCAGCGGCGCGTGCCGGCCGCTGAGTACTTGATGAGGACGATGTCCTGGCTGGCTGTGCTGGTGGTGACGTAGACGTTGCCGCGGGCGTCGGTGACGAGCTCGGTGCCCTGACCGGCGTGCGAGTCGTTGTAGTAGCGGGTCCACAGGTGCTTCCCGTTCGGACCGTACTTCAGGATCGCCTCTTCCTGCGACAGCGACGGGTAGTTGACCTCGCCGGCCACGATCAGGTCGCCGGCCCGGTCGGTCGTCGCCGCGTCGGCGACGTCGTAGGCATGCGTCGGGAAATCGGGGGAGCGCAGCCACAGTCGCTTGCCTCCGACGGCAAAGCGCGTGGCCAGCATGTCGCCGGTGGCGTCGAAGATGTAGCCGGCCGCATACACGCCGCCCCTGGGCGCTCCGGTCAGGGCCTCGAACGCGGCCGAGCCGTTGCTCGGCCCCACGACCTGACGCCGCCAGGCGAGGTCGCCCGAGGCGGCGTGCGCCGCCGGTACGACGGCCAGAAGCGCGACGACGGCAAGGGCGGCGGCACAGGCGAACCCCACCACCGGTGAGAGCGACGCCGTGCGAAGGTGCAGACGGTCCATGATGACAACCCTCCTGAAGGTGAGCTGAACAGTCGCTCAGAGGGTTGCCGGACCCGGCAGCGGCAAACCATTGCGAGGCTCCGCCCGCACGCCCAATAGAGGATTGAAACCGTCCGCTTGGGGGACCAATCGATGAACACGACCTATCGCGAAGGAGCTTCCCCTTGTCTGATGCAGCCATCCTTGTGGAGGGGCTGACCAAACGGTTCGGCACTCTTGCCGCCCTCGACGGCATCGACTTCTCGGTACCGCCGGGCGCCGTGTTCGGTCTGCTCGGGCCCAACGGCGCCGGCAAGACCACGGCCGTGCGCGTGCTGGCCACCATCCTGCGGCCCGACGGCGGCCGCGCCCAGGTGATGGGGCTCGACGTCGTGCGCCAGCCGGCCGAGGTGCGCTTTCAGATCGGCCTCGCCGGCCAGAGCGCGGCGGTCGACGTCAACCTCACCGGCCGCGAGAACCTGCGCCTCATCGGCCGACTCGCGCAGATGCGCCGCCACGACGTGGGGCCGCGCGCCGACGAGCTGCTCGAGCGCTTCGATCTGAGCTACGCCGCCGACCGTCCGGTGCGCACCTACTCGGGCGGCATGCGGCGGCGCCTCGACGTCGCCGCCGCCCTCGTGCAGCGTCCCCCCGTTCTCTTCCTGGACGAGCCCACCACCGGCCTCGACATCCAGAGCCGCACCGAGCTGTGGGCCGTCATCCGCGAGCTGGTCGCCGAGGGATCGACCGTGCTGCTCACCACCCAGTACCTGGAGGAGGCCGACCGCCTGGCCGACCGCATCGCCGTCGTCGACCACGGTCACATCGTGGCCAACGACACCTCGGCGCGGCTCAAGGCGCAGCTCGCCGGCACGGTGATCGAGATCGGCATGCAGGACGAAGAGCGCGCCGGCCGCGCCCACGAGGTGCTCGTGAAGGCGGTCGCCGACCACCCGCAGCGCGACGGCACCACCGTGCGCCTGACCTCCGACGAAGGGCCGAGCGCCCTGATCGAGACCCTGCGCCTGCTGGACGCCAACGCACTGTCGCCCGCCACCCTCACCGTGCGCGAGCCCAGTCTCGACGACGCCTTCCTAGCGCTCACCGGGCGCCGTCCCGAAGAAGAGGGCGACGGGGAGAGCGAGGTTCGTGGCGACGGCCACGATCCGCGCGGGGGCGGCGAGTCCGGCGATCGCGGCCGCAGCCAGGGCGGCGGCGAGACCGTCGGCGAGGCCTGGCACCAAGCCAGGGAACGGGGCGTCGGTGAGTTCATGGGCGGCATGCCCGACGAGTCGCCGGGCGAGACCTCGAGCGAACCCGACCGCAGGAGCGCGGCATGAGCACCATCACGCAACCCCGCTCGTACGTGGCGCCGCCGCGCCGCTCGCCGCTTGCGGCCCTGAACGACGGCTTCACCGTCACCGGCCGCAACCTCATCGTCTACCGGCGGATCCCCACGCTGATCGTCTTCACGCTGATCCAGCCGGTCGTCTTCGTGCTGCTGTTCCGCTACGTCTTCGGCGGCGCGATCAAGGTGCCGGGCGGCATCCCCTACGTCGACTACCTGATGCCGGGCATCTTCGTACAGACCGTGGCCTTCGGCGCGACCAACACGGCGATCGGCCTGGCGACCGACGTCAAGAGCGGTCTGCTCGAGCGCTTCCACGCCCTGCCCATGGCGCGCTCGGCCGTGCTGACCGGGCGCACCTTCGCGGACCTCACCCGCAACGTCGTCGTCGTGGCGCTCATGGCGGTGGTCGGCTTTCTGGTCGGCTTTCGCGTGCAGACCAACGCGGCCGGCTTCATCGCCGGCATCCTGCTCGTGCTGCTGTTCGCCTACGCTTTCTCATGGATCTTCGCCACCGTGGGCCTGGCGATCGGCGATCCGGAGAGCACCCAGGCGGCAACGTTCCCGGTGCTCGCGCCGCTGGTCTTCGCCTCGTCGGTCTTCGTGCCGGTGAGCACGATGCCGAGCTGGCTGCAGGGCTTTGCCACCTACCAGCCGGTCTCGGTCACGGCCAACGCCGCCCGGGCGCTGATGCTCGGCGGACCCACCCTCTCGTGGCTGCTGCAGTCGATCGCCTGGTGCGCGGGCATCGTGGCGGTCTGCGCGCCGCTCGCCGTCTGGCGCTACCGGCACATGAGCTAGCGGCGGCGACGAGCCCGGCCGGCCTGCGGTAGGCTTGCCGCATGGAGACGACCCCGTCACACGACGCCGTCGCCCCCGGTCCCGACGGCCGCCTGCGTTGTTTCTGGGCGGTCGGCGCGCCGGAGTACCTCGGCTACCACGACGACGAATGGGGCCGGCCGGTCACGAGCGACGACGGCTACTTCGAGCGCCTGTGTCTCGAGGGCTTCCAGTCGGGCCTGTCGTGGCTGACCATCCTGCGCAAGCGGCCGGCGTTTCGCAGCGCCTTCGCCGGCTTTCGCGTGGCTGAGGTGGCCCAGTTCGGACCCGACGACATCGAGCGCCTCATGAACGACGCCGGCATCGTGCGCAACCGGCGCAAGATCGAGGCCGCCGTGCACAACGCGGCGCGCTGTCTCGAGGTGATCGACGAGTGCGGCTCGCTGGCGGCGCTCGTCTGGCGCTTCCGGCCGGCCGCCGAGGCGCCGGCCATCCGCTCGCGCACCGGCTGGCCGGCCGTCACCGGCGAATCGACCGCCCTCGCCGCCGAGCTGCGCAAGCGCGGTTTCAGGTTCGTCGGTCCGACCACGGCCTACGCCACCATGCAGGCCGCCGGCCTCGTCAACGACCACGCCGATGGCTGCTGCGTGCGCGACGAGGTGGACCGCCAGCAGCGTGCGGTCGCGGCGAAGCTCACGCTGCGCTAGAACTCACCTACGACGCGCGGCGCTCCTGTTCGCCGGACTGGCGCACCCGTGCCGTCGCGCGACGCTCGGCCTCGGCCTTGAGCTCGGCGAGGCCCTTGTCGAGCGATGACTGCAGCGTCGTGCGCATGCGTCCGGCGAAGAGGCGCACGATGGACCCCTCCCACGACTCGGCCTCGCTCACGAGCGTGCCGCCGTCGCGCGGCTCGAACCGAAAGACGTCGATCGCCTTGACGCCGAAGGTAGAGCCGGTCCAGCCGATGACACGCGGCGCATCGACCTCCTGCAGGGTCGATCTGATCGTCCCGGGTCCCGCCTTCCACACGAAGATCGAGCCCGGCTTGAGCGCGCCGTGCAGCGCCATCGAGCGCACGTCGGTCTTCCAGGTGGGCCACTTCTCGAGATCGGTGAGCAGTTCCCAGACCGACTCCGGATCGGCCGCGATCTGCACCTGCGACCGGGCGACGACCGGCGCGTTCTCGTGGATCTCCATCGTCGGGGCTCCTGTCTGTGGCCAAGCCACTGTTGCCTCAAGGCCGACCGCGCTCCCGCGACCGGCTGCTAGACTGGGTTCCCATGGAGCCCCCGTCCGACTCCCCGTTGCCGCCCGAGAGCCTGGAGCCGGCGAGCCCGGATGCGCCGCGCACGTCGCTCGAGTCACGCGGACCGGCGAGCCCGGATGCGCCGCCTGAGCCGCGCTCGCGCCGATCGGGCCGCCCGCCACGCCGGCGGCGCCCCCTGCTCGTCCTGGTCGCGGCCGCCGTGGCACTCCTGCTCGTCCTGGGCGCCGTAGCCCTGGCGACGCGCCATCACAGCGCCGGACCGGGGTTCAGCGGGCACGTGAACGCCCCGCAGGGCGACCGCCGCCAGCGGGTCACCGCCTGGCTCACGAGCACTCAGCGTTCGCTCGACACGGCCCTGGCCGCGCGCGCCCTCGACGAGGTCGACTGCGACTGGTACACGATCGACGCGACCGGCACGGTGAGCGCCGGTCCCGAGAACCTCTCCCTGGTCAAGACGGCTCGCGCCCACGGTGTGCAGGCCTTTGCCACCGTCACCAACAGGCCCGGCAGCAGAGGATCGTTCACGAGCGCGATCGCCCGCGCCATCCTGTCGTCGCCGGCCGCGCAGCGCCACGCCGTCGACCAGCTCGTGGCGCTCGCGCTCGACAAGGGCTACGACGGCATCGACATCGACTGGGAGCTGGTGCCGGCCTCGCAGCGCGCCCAGTTCAGCCGCTTCATGGCCGCCCTCGCGACGGCGCTCCACGCGCACCAGCGCCTGCTCTCGGTGGCGGTCTTCGCCAAGACCTCGGAGCCCGGCCGCTACGACTCGCAGAAGGTCTACGACTACCGTGCGCTCGGCGCCTCAGTCGACGAGCTCAAGATCATGACCTACAGCTTCAGCGGACCGTGGAGCGCGCCCGGGCCGCAGGCGCCGCTCGCCTGGACCCGAGCCGTGATCGACTTCGCCCGCACCGTCGTGCCGGCGCGCAAGATCTACATGGGCCTGCCGTTCTACGGCTTCGACTGGCATGCCGGCGGCGTCACCGCCCTGCAGGCAAGCGACGCCGAGGCGCTCGTGGCGGCGCACCACTTCAAGGTCGACCACAACCGGGCCTCGGGCGAGGCCGACCTGAGTTACACCGACACGGCCGGCGTGACGCACGTGCTGTGGTTCATCGACCCCCACGCCGTGACGACCAAGCTCCACCTGCTCGAGTCGGCCTTCCCCGGCATAGGCGGCGTGGCGATCTGGCAGCTCTACCGCGAGGACCCGGCGTTCTGGCCGGCCATCGACCAGGCGATGAAGCGCTAGCTCGAACGCCGCGGCGCCTGCGGGAACCGCTCGGGTGCAGCGTCAGCCGGAACGCCCCAGCGCCTGCAGGAACCGCTCGAGGGGACCAGCCGGCACGCAGATCTCGCAGTGGTTCGCCGTCTTCACCCGCTGCTCGGCCTCGGCGAGCCAGGCATCGAAGCGTTCGCGGGCCGCGGCGGCCGCGGGCGCGCTGAGAGACTCGAGCTCGCGGCGGGCGCGGGCCACGACGGCGAGGAAGTTCCGGCACGAGGCGCACCGCGGGATGGTGTCGTGCACGTCGGCGAGCGCCCGCGCAAGGTCGGCGACGGCGGTGTCGACGTCGCCGGCCACAGCTACAGGTTGGTCAGGCTGGCCTCGGCGGCGCCGTCGGTCAGGGCGCGCCGCGCCGCCTCGCCGAGCTCGCGGTCGTGCTCGTGCGTGGTGGCAAAGACGCGGTAGAGATGGGCCTTGGCCGGCACGAACTCGAGGATACCGGTGAGCAGCTCCTCTTCGACGCCACCGCTGGCCGGGTCGTAGATGAGCAGGCGCTTGGGGCCGACCATCGGGTTGAGCGGGCGCGGGTCTTGCGAGGCCACGTCGCAGACGAACTCGACGTCGCGCAGCGCGGCCGGC
>DATIYD010000176.1:0-8642 GCA_035517975.1 Thermoleophilia bacterium
CGAGGCCTTTCACATCGCCTCGACCGGCCGCCCCGGTCCGGTCGTGATCGACATCCCCGTCACCGCCGAGCTCGCCGAGATCACCTACCGGCGGCCCGACGGGCCCCAGCTGCCCGGCTACAAGCCGACGCTCAAGGGTCACGTCAAACAGATCCGGGCGGCCGCCCGCGCGCTGCTCGACGCGGAGCGGCCGGTGCTCTACGTGGGCGGCGGGGTGATCAGCGCCGGCGCCGCCGACGAGCTGCGTGCCCTGGCCGAGCTGCTCCAGGCGCCGGTCACCACGACGCACATGGGCCTGGGCGCGTTCCCGAGCCGGCATCCGCTCTCGCTCGGCACGCTCGGCATGCACGGCACTGTGACCGCCAACTACGCGGTCCACGAGTGCGACCTGCTGGTCGCGATCGGGGCGCGCTTCGACGATCGCGTCACCGGCAAGCTCTCGGCCTTCGCCCCGCAGGCCAGGGCGATCGTCCATATCGACGTCGATCCGGCCGAGATCGGCAAGAACGTCGAGCCGACCATCCCCATCGTGGGCGATGCCAGGCACGTGCTCGCCGCCCTGGTGGGCGAGCTGCAGAAGATGGAACGCGTCGAGGGTCGCACCGCGCCGTGGCTGGCGAAGATCGCCGCCTGGAAGGCCGAGTATCCGCTGCACTACGAGGCGCCGGCCGACGGCACGCTGGCGCCGCAGTTCGTGATCGAGGAGATCGACCGGGTCACCGGCGGCGAGGCGCTCATCGTGACCGACGTGGGCCAGCATCAGATGTGGTCGACGCTCTACTACCACTACAGCTTCCCGCGGCAGTGGATCAGCTCGGGCGGCCTGGGCACGATGGGCTTCGGCCTGCCTGCCGCGATCGGAGCCAAGCTCGGCCGCCCCGACAAGACGGTGATCGACGTGAGCGGCGACGGCGGCTTTCAGATGACCATGCAGGAGCTCGCCACCGCCGTGAACTACGACGTGCCGATCGTGGTGGCCATCCTGAACAACGGCTACCTGGGCATGGTGCGCCAGTGGCAGGACCTGTTCTGGAACAAGCGCTACGCCCACACCTGCATCGCGGTGCAGCCCGACTTCGCCCTGCTGGCCGAGGCCTTCGGGGCCAGGGGCATGAAGGTGACCGAAGCCAGCGAGGTGGGCGACGCCCTGCGCGACGCGATCGCCGGCGGCCGGCCGACGGTGATCGACTTCAAGGTCGCCCCCGAGGAGAACGTGTTTCCCATGGTGCCGGCGGGCCAGGCGATCACCGAGATGATCGGCGGCAAGGCGACGCGCCGGACGCGGGAGAAGAAGCCATGAAGCACACCCTGTCGGTGCTCGTCGAGAACAAGCCGGGTGTGCTCACCCGGGTCGCGGGCCTGTTCGCCCGGCGCGGCTTCAACATCCAGAGCCTGGCCGTGGGCGAGAGCGAAGACCCGCGCCTGTCGCGCATGACCATCACGATCGACGGCGCCGAGCATCCCATCGATCAGGTCACCAAGCAGCTCCACAAGCTCATCAACGTCGTCAAGATCCGCGACCTCGACCCCGGCAACACGGTCACGGCCGAGCTCATGCTGATCAAGGTCGCGGCCGAGGGCGACAAGCGCAACGACGTGCTGCAGATCGCCGAGATCTTCAAGGCCAAGATCGTCGACGTGGAGCGGCGCAGCGTGGTGCTGCGCGTGGTCGGCGCCGGCGACAAGCTCGAGGCGCTTCTCGAGATGCTGCAGCCGATCGGCGTGCTCGAGGTCACCCGCACCGGCATGATCGCCATCGGGCGGGGGCGCGGCTAGGCGATGGGCCAGCGACCATCGGGCGGCGGTGCGGCCACGCTGGGCCTCGTGGGGCAGTGGCGCTCCCGGATCAGCTTCCGCGACGGCGACTTCGCGGCCGTCGACGACCTCGAGTTCATGTACGTCTTCAACCTGGGCGGCACCCTGACCGAGTCGTCGAACTACGACGGCGCGCCGCCTGTGCCGCCCGCCTACGGCATCTGGCGGCAGGTCGGTCCGGGCCGGTTCGAGGCCCGCTACGAGTTCTATCCGACCCGCGCGCCGACCGCGCTCGACGAGCTGACGGCGGGCGGCGGCTGGCTTGCCGCGGGACGTGGCATATTCTCCGAGACGATCACGGTGTCCGACGACGGCGAGTCGTTTGCCTCGGCGATCCGCTACGAGGCCTTCGACCGGGCGGGCGATCCCCTTGCGGGGGGCGGTTCGGGCACCGGGCAGGGCGTCAGGCTGAGGTTCTAGTCCGAAGAGGGCGCGAAGAGACGAGGACGCGCGTGCGCCGAGCGACCGTCGACGACACCGAGACGCTGGTGGAGCTCATGGCCGAGTTCTACGCGGAGTCCGGGTACGTGCTCGACCGCCGTCACGCCGCCGCGGCCTTCTCGGCGCTGCTGGCCGATCCCCGGCTCGGCTTGGTCTGGATCATCGAGCAGCGCCCGGCCGTCGCCGGCTATGTGGTCGTCACCTTCGTCTTCGGCATGGAGTACGGCGGCCCGATGGCCGTGGTCGACGACTTCTTCGTGCGGCCGGCGTTTCGCAACGCCGGCCTGGGCACGGCGGCGCTGGCCCAGGTCCGCGAGTCGTGCGTGGCCGCCGGCGCACGCGCCATGAGCGTCGAGGTGGCCGCCGACAACCCGGCCGCCCAAGCCGTCTACCGGCACGGCGGCTTCGTGATGACCGACCGCAGGCTGATGGCGGCGCCGCTCGCGGCGCCGAGCCACGAGGTGTAGCGGATCGTGGCCGGTCCGGGGAAGGGTCACGAGTCAGCCGGTCGGCCTGCCGCCGGTCGACAGGCCGCGCTGCTGCGCGGTATCAACGTCGGCACCGCCAAGCGCATCGCGATGGCCGACCTGCGCGCACTGATCGAGGGCCTCGGCTTCGCCGACGTGCGGACCTTGCTGAACAGCGGCAACGTCGCCTACAGCGCGCCGGGCGTGGCCCCCGCCAGAGCCGCCGCCCGCATCGAGGCGGCGCTGCCGGAGCGGCTCGGCGTATCGGCACGGGTCGTGGCTCTTGCGGCCGCCGAGCTTGCGGCCGCCGTCGAGACGAACCCCCTGGCCGCGGTCGCCGTGAACCCGTCGCGGCTGCTGGTCGCCGTGCCGACCAGGCCCGCCGGCGTCGAGCTGCTCGCGCCCCTGGCCGAGCGCGACTGGGGTGCCGAGGCGCTCGCCGTGGGACCGCGCGTCGCGTATCTGTGGTGTCCCGACGGGGTCATCGCGAGCGCGCTGGCCGCGGCCGTCGGTCGCGCGCTCGACGACGCGGTGACGAGCCGCAACTGGACCACCATGGTCAAGCTGGCCGCCCTGGCGGCAGAGCCCCGGGGCTAGCCGGGGCCGCCGTGGGCACCAACCGGCTCG
The DNA here is from genome assembly GCA_035517975.1 of Thermoleophilia bacterium. Lineage (GTDB taxonomy): Bacteria > Actinomycetota > Thermoleophilia > UBA2241 > UBA2241 > Bog-752. The sequence continues at coordinate 3,351 of DATIYD010000176.1, forward strand.
AGGCCTTCAGCGACGGCGTCCTGGCCATCATCATCACGATCAGCGTGCTCGAGCTGCGGCCGCCCCACGCCACCGATCTCGGGGCGCTCTGGTCGCAACGCGCGATCTTCTTCAGCTACGTGCTGAGCTTCTGGTACATCGGCATCTACTGGAACAACCACCACCACATGCTGCAGGTGACCGAGCGGGTGACCGGTGCGATCCTCTGGGCCAACCTCGGCCTGCTGTTCTGCCTGTCGCTCTTCCCGTTCGCGACCGGCTGGATGGGGGGCACGGACTTCGCCCGGCTGCCCACCGCCTTCTACGGTATCGTCCTGCTGCTGGCCGGCGGCGCCTACTACGTCCTGGAGCGTCTCATCATCGCAAGCCAGGGCGAGCACTCGCTGCTGGCCGCCGCCGTGGGTCGCGACCTCAAGGGCAAGGTCTCGATCATCATCTACGCGGTGGCGATCCCGCTCGCCTTCGCCTCACCGTTTGCCGCCAACGCGCTCTTCGTCGCGGTCGCCGTGCTGTGGCTCGTGCCCGACCGGCGGATCGAACGCGCGCTGGCGAGCCGCGAGGAGTCGCGGTGACCGCGACGCGAGAGAGACGGCATGAACCCGAAGGAGTGAGTGAGTGTGTTCACGGCACATGGTGACGACCAGTACCGGCCGGCGGCCCCCGGCATCATGATGAAGACCCTGTGCTTCGGCCGGCGGACCCTCATGACCGAGTTCCGCCTCGCCGCGGGAGCCGACCTGCCGAGCCACTCCCACCCCCATGAGCAGACGGGCTATCTCGTCGACGGCCACCTCATCCTGAGCATCGGCGACGAGCGCCACGACGTCGGGCCGGGCGACGCCTGGTGCATCCCGGGCGACGTCACGCACGGCGCCCGGATCATCGTCGATTCGGTGGCCGTCGAGGTTTTTGCGCCCGTGCGCCGCGACTACCTCCCGACCTGAAGGTGAACGAGGGGCCCGAGGGCAAGAAGCCCGGCGGACTCGCACGGGCGGCGCCCTGCGCGGCGCCCCCTCGCGTTGCCGCCCGGCGCCCGACGAAGTAAAGTTCAACGTTCCGAGTGCAGTCGCCCGACCCAGGGGCGTCACGAGAAGGAGACACCAGCATGTACTACGACAACGACGCTGACCTCGGCCTCATCAAGGGCAAGACCGTCGCCGTGATCGGCTTCGGCAGCCAGGGCCACGCTCACGCGCAGAACCTGCGCGACTCGGGCGTGCAGGTGGTCGTCTCCGACCTGCCCGGCACGGCCAACGCCGAGCGTGCCCAGAAGGCCGGCTTCGACGTGCTCACGGCGGCCGAAGCTGCGCGCCGCGCCGACATGATCATCATGCTGGTGCCCGACGACGTGCAGGCGCGCCTCTACCGCAGCGACGTGGCCGCCGAGCTCAAGGCCGGCAAGGTGCTCATGTTCGCCCACGGCTTCAACATCCACTTCAACCAGATCGTGCCGCCCAGGGACGTCGACGTCATCATGGTCGCCCCCAAGGGCCCCGGCCATCTCGTGCGCCGCCAGTACGAAGAGGGCAAGGGCGTGCCGTCGCTGATCGCGGTCTACCAGGATGCGAGCGGCAACGCCAAGCAGCTCGCCCTGGCCTACGCCAAGGGCATCGGCGCGACGCGCGCCGGCGTGATCGAGACGAGCTTCGAAGAGGAGACCGAGACCGACCTCTTCGGCGAGCAGGCCGTGCTGTGCGGCGGCGTGAGCGAGCTCATCATGGCCGGGTTCGACACCCTGGTCGAGGCGGGTTACCAGCCCGAGATCGCCTACTTCGAGTGTCTGCACGAGCTCAAGCTGATCGTCGATCTCATCTGGGAGAAGGGCATCAGCGGCATGCGCTACTCGATCAGCGACACTGCCGAGTACGGCGACCTCACGCGCGGCCCCGTGGTGGTCGACGAGGCCACCCGCGACCGTCTGCGCCGCATGCTGGCCGACATCCGCAGCGGCGCCTTCGCGCGCGAGTGGATCCTCGAAAACCAGGCCGGTCGGCCGGTGTTCAACGCCCTGCAGCGACGCGGCAAGGAGCACCAGATCGAGGTCGTCGGCAAGAAGCTGCGCGGCATGATGAGCTGGATCGGCGAGAGCGGACTCGACATCGACGTCTGACGCGCCGTATGCTCCTCCCTATGCGAGACTCGACTCATCGCCCGTCGTGACGGCTGGAGCGGGCGGGGCGGCGCAGCCGCCCCGCCCGCTCCAGCCGGCGCCGCATTCCCACACCGAAGTCCCCCTGCGCTTAAGACCCGCGCGTCTGCAACCCCGCCAGACGATCGCCCGATCGTGCCGCGGCGCGCCGCTGCCACGTCGCCCCGACGGCGGGGAAGCCACGCAACGGTTTCCCGCACTGACGTCGCCGCGGTGGTTGGCTAGAATGGCGCCTCGCACCTTCCGCTCGCACGGTTCGCCGGTCGTCGCGCCCCGGCGCCCCAACCATTCAGAAAGGACGACACGATGCTGAAGCGCTTTCTCATCACTCCGGGGCCGACCCCGGTACCGCCGGAGGTACTTCTGGCCGGCGCCGAGCCCATCGTGCACCACCGCGCTCCGCGCTTCGTCGAGATCTACAAGGAGAGCGTCGAGGGGCTGAAGTACGTCTACCAGACGAGCAACGACGTGCTCGTCTTCGCCGCCTCGGGCACGGGCGCCATGGAATCGGCGGTCGTGAACGTCGTGAATCCCGGCGACACGGTGATCGTCGCCTCGGTCGGCAACTTCGGCGAACGCTGGGTCAAGCTCGCCGGGAAGTGGGGCGCCGAGGTCGTTGCCCTCGACTTCGAGTGGGGCACCAGGGCCGATCCGGTCGCCATCGAGAAGGCCCTAGCCGAGCATCCCGAGGCCAAGGCCGTCTACGTGCAGTTCTCCGAGACGTCGACCGGCGTGGTCAACGACATCAAGACGATCGGCGAGATCGTGGCGCGAACGCCGGCCATCCTCGTGGTCGATGCCATCTCGGGCCTCGGCGCGACCGATCTGCCGACCGACGCCTGGCACGTCGACGTCTGCGTGGCCGGCTCGCAGAAGGCGCTCATGATCCCGCCCGGCCTGGCCATGGTTGCGGTGAGCGAGAAAGCCTGGAAGGTGGTCGAGGCCTGCACCAACCCGCGCTTCTACTTCGACTGGGTCTCGCACCGCGACAAGGCCAGAGACGGCCAGACGCCGTTCACGCCGGCCGTCTCGCTGTTCGTCATGCTGAACAAGGCGATCGAGATGATCCGCGACGAGGGTCTGCCCACGGTCTTCGCCCGGCACGCCGTGCTCAGCCGCGGCTGCAAGGAGGGCGTCAAGGCGCTCGGCCTCGAGCTCTTCGGGCCCGACGACCCGGCGGCCAACTCGGTCACCGCGGTCAAGGTGCCGGCCGGTGTCGACGGCGGCAAGATCGGCAAGCTGGCGCGCGACCGCTACGGCGTGTGGCTGGCCGGCGGCCAGGGCCGCCTCAAGGGCCAGATCTTCCGCTTCGGTCACTGCGGCTACTTCGGCGCCTCCGACATCATCGTCGGGCTCTCGGTCGTCGAGATGGTGCTCGCCGAGCTCGGCTACGACGTCAAGTGGGGCGCCTCGGTGGGCGCCGCCGAGAAGGTCTTCCTGGCAAGCGAGGTGGCGCTGTGAGCGATGGCGTGAAGAAGGTCCTCGTCAAGGAGAAGCTCGCCCCCGAGGGCATCGCCTTCCTGAAGGAGCAGGGTTTCGAGGTCGACACCGGCCTCGACTGGACCCCCGAGGAGTTCATGACGCGCGTCGCCGACTACGACGCTCTGCTCATTCGCTCGGCGACCAAGGTCACCGCCGAGGTGATCGAGGCCGCGACCAGGCTCAAGGTCGTCGGCCGCGCCGGTGTCGGGGTCGACAACGTCGACGTCGAGGCGGCCACCAAGCGCGGCATCATCGTCGTGAACGCGCCGGCCAGCAACGTGCTCTCGGCGGCCGAGCACACGATTGCCATGATCATGGCCCTGGCGCGCAACATCCCGCAGGCCCACGGCGCCCTCAAGGAGGGCCGCTGGGACCGCTCCAAGTACGGCGGCGTCGAGCTCGCCGGCAAGACCCTGGGCATCGTCGGCCTGGGCCGCATCGGCTTTCTCGTGGCAGAGCGGGCGCGCGGCCTGGCCATGCGCGTGCTGGCCTACGATCCCTTCGTGCCGGCCGAGCGATTCCACGAGCTCGGTCTCGAGCGGGCTGAGACGGTCGAGGCGATCTACGCCGAGGCCGACTTCATCACCATCCACCTGCCCAAGAACGCAGATACGCTCGGCTTCGTCTCCGACGAGGCCTTCGCCGCGATGAAGGACGGCGTGCGAGTGGTCAACGTGGCCCGCGGCGGCATCGTCGACGAGGAGGCGCTCGCGCGTGCCCTCGAGAGCGGCAAGGTGGCCGGCGCGGCGATCGACGTCTGGCCGGTCGAGCCGACCACCGACGACATCTTGCTGGCGTACGACCAAGTGGTGGCCACGCCGCATCTGGGAGCGTCGACCAAAGAGGCGCAGCTGCGCGCCGGCACCCAGGTGGCCGAGCAGGTGGCGCTTGCCCTGAAGGGGCAGTTCGCACCCAACGCGGTCAACGTGCCGCTGAAACTCGGCGAAGAGGCCGAAGAGCTCATGCCCTACCTGCACGTCTGCGAGCTGCTGGGCAAGCTCATGGTGCAGCTCGCCGAGGGGCCCATCGAGTCGATCGAGATCACCTACGAGGGCGTGATCAGCCGTTACGACACGCGCATCCTCGAGCTCTCCGTGCTCTCCGGGTTGCTGTCGGGCGTGGTCGAGGGCGAGGTCAACTTCGTCAACGTCACGGCCATGGCCGAGGAGCGTGGCATCGCGGTCAAGGAGAACCACCAGCCGGCCGCGGTCGACTTCCTCAACCTGATCACCGTGACCGCGCGCGACGCCAAGGGCGAGCTCTCGGTGTCGGGCACCACGCTCGGCCCCGCGCACCATCCGCGCCTGGTCAAGATCTACAGCCAGGACGTCGATCTGGAGCCGGCCGAGCACATGATGTTCCTGCGCTACGACGACGTGCCCGGCATGATCGGCAAGATCGGCACCAAGCTGGGCGCCCTGGGCATCAACATCGCCCAGATGTCGGTGGGCCGCACCCTGGCCGATCGCAAGGCCGTGATGGCGCTGACGATCGACTCGCCGATCCCGCAGGAAGACCTGCAGAGCCTGATCCGTGATGCCGGCCTGCACGACGGCCGGCGCGTTCGGCTCTAGACCATATGGACTGACCGGCGCCTCACTCGTAAGTTGGCGCGGGTTGCCGCCGGGATGGGCCCAGTGGCAGAGCCGCAATTACGGGAG
>DATIYD010000177.1:0-2306 GCA_035517975.1 Thermoleophilia bacterium
GATCAGCTCGTTGAAGGCGTGCAGGTAGTCGCCGTCGGTCGAGCCGGCCGGAAACGGCACGTTGACGGTGAAGCCCTCGCCGGCGCCCTTCCCCGTCTCGCCGTACCAGCCGGTGCCCGGAAAGAACGGCCATTGATGCAGCGAGATGAACAGCACGCGCGGGTCGTCGTAGAAGGCCGCCTGCGTGCCGTTGCCGTGGTGCACGTCCCAGTCGATGATCAGCACGCGGGAGAGGCCGTCGGCCAGCAGCCGGCGGGCGAGGATCGCGATGTTGTCGAACAGGCAGAAGCCCATCGCGTGATCGGGCATGGCGTGGTGCCCGGGCGGCCGCACCAGGGCGAAGGGCACGAGGCCGCGCTGCCAGGCGGCGCCGGCTTCGAGCGCGCCGCCGACGGCCAGCAGGGCCACGTCGAAGCTGCGCGGCGACACGTACGTGTCGGCGTCGAGCCAGGCGCCGCCGCCCTCGGCCGCCGCCCGCACCTGCTCGACGTAGGCGGCCGTGTGCACGGTGACGAGGTCGCCGACGACCGCCGGCAGCGGCCCCAGCACCTCAAGGCGCGGCCACAGGTCTGTCTGCTCGAGGTGGGCCACGATCGCCGCGGCACGATCGGGCGCCTCGACGTGAGCGCCGGTGTCGTGCTCGGTGTAGATCGGATCCCAGATGATCGCTGTGTCCATCGCTGCTCCTACCAGGCCTCGGGATCGTCGGGGGCGCCGCCCGGCACGAGCTCCTTGCCCCACGGCTGGCACACGCTCTCGAGGCTGTACCCGCGGGCCGCGAAGAAGGCGAGCGAGACGTCGTTGCCGGTCACGATCTGCAGCTTCGCCTTGAGCGCGCCCCTGGCGCGAAAGCGTGCCTCGAGCTCATCCATGAGCCGGCCGGCCACTCCCCGACGCCGCCAGTCGGGATCGACGGCGAGGTGATAGACGTACGCCCTGCGGCCGTCCCAGCCGCCCATCGTCACGCCCACGATCCGCGGGCCGGCGACGGCCACGAGGAACAGGTCGGGATCGCGCGTCAGCTTGAGGGCGACCTGCTCGGCGCCGTCAGACGGCCGCATCCACAGGCCGGCCCGCCGCCAGAGGGCATCGACGGCCTCGTAATCGGCCATGTCGAACTGACGAAGCCCGATCTCGCCGCTCTCTCCCCCGTGCTGTCTCACCTCGTCACCTCTCGGACCGCGGGGACGTACTCGGACCGCGGGGCCGTAGTGTATCGCACGCGAAGCCGTTGCCGGGCCACGATAGAATCGAGAAAAGGGGGGAGCCCGAGCCCATCCGGCCGCCCAGGAGGCCTCCGTGGCAGGTGACACGACGCAGCCCAGCGCGACAGCCGCCCGCGGCGGCCTCGAGCCGCGCCCCGGCACCGAGGCCGAACGCCTCGAGGCCGATATCCAGACGACCGCCCGCGACCTGTTCTCGCGCGTCGACCGCTCGCGTCCCTCGCCGCTCTCGCAGGCGCGCTGGCAGGACAGGATGATGGACTGGGCCATGGCCGACGAACGGCTCAAGGTCGAGCTCTTTCGCTTCGTCGACGTCTTCCCCACGCTCGTGACCGACGCCGAGATCGCCCGCCACCTGCAGGAGTACTTCCTGCAGCCCGGCGTCGAGGCGCCGCGCGCGCTGCGCGTCGCGCTGCGGGCCGCCGGGCGGCGTTCACCGCTCCGCCCCGCCGCCGTGCGCACGGTACGCGCCGAGATGCTCTCGTTCGCGCGCCGCTTCATCGTGGGCAGCGATGCCCGCTCTGCGCTGCCCGGTCTGCGCGCGCTGCGCGAGCGCGGCGTGGGCTTCACGATCGACGTGCTCGGCGAGGCCAGTGTCAGCGCGCGCGAGGCGTCGGCCTACCAGCGGCGCTACCTCGATCTGCTCGACGACCTCACCGCCCGGGCCGCGTCGTGGCCGGCGGCCCCCGCCGTCGACGACGCGGCCTGGGGCATGCTGCCGCAGGTCAACGTCTCGATCAAGATCACGTCGCTCTACTCGCAGATCGACCCGCTCGACTTTCGCGGCTCGGTCGACGCGGTCAAGGAGGCCTTGCGGCCGGTCGTGCGCCGCGCCATGGCGTGCGGCGCCTTCCTCAACCTCGATCTCGAGCAGTTCCGTTACCGCGACCTCACCTACACCGTCTTCACCGAGCTGCTCGACGAAGAGGAGTTTCGCGCCTTCGATCAGGCCGGCGTCGTGGTCCAGGCCTACCTGCGCGACGCCGGCGACGACCTCGCGGCGCTGATCGACTGGGGACGCAGCCGCTCGCGACCGCTCACCGTGCGCCTGGTCAAGGGCGCCTATTGGGACTACGAGACGGT
>DATIYD010000178.1:0-5987 GCA_035517975.1 Thermoleophilia bacterium
GGGCGCTCGCGCGGCGCGCCGTCGAGTACGTGCCCGGCCTGGGCTGGGCCATGAAGGCGAGCTTCGGGTACGTGGGCACCGAAGCGATCGGCAGATCCGCGGTGCTCTACTTCGAAAGCGGCGCACCGCTCACGGCCAGCCGGTTCCCCCGGCTGTCCTCACAGCTAGGAAAGTTTGAGAAGATTGCCAAAGGACTCACACGGTGAGCACCAGCTCCGACACGACCTGACCGACCTCCTCTCGCGCGTCGCGCGCCCCGGGCGCTACGTCGGCGGCGAGTTTCACGTCAGACACAAGCCCGACGCCACGCCACGCGTGGTGCTCTCGTACCCCGACGTCTACGAGATCGGGATCGCCAACACCGGGCTGCAGATCCTCTACGCCGGCATCAACGACGAGACGCCGGCGGCGGCCGAGCGCGCCTACTGCCCCTGGCCCGACATGGCCGGGCTCATGCGCGCCCGCGGCGTGCCGCTGTGGAGCCTCGAGAGCGGCGCCCCGGTGCGCGACGCGGCGCTCTGGGGCTTCACGCTCCAGCACGAGCTGACCTACACCAACATCCTCGAGATGCTCGACCTGGCCGGCGTGCCTCTCCACGCGGGCGAGCGCGCCGAGCGCGACCCGATCGTGCTCGGCGGCGGGCCCGGCACGGCCAACCCCCTGCCGCTCGCACCCTTCTTCGATGCCTTCTTCGTAGGCGAGGCCGAGGGCCGCCTGGCGGCCCTCATGGCCGCCCTCGAGGCGCCCGGCAGGCCACAGCGCCTGGCGGCCCTTGGCGCGGTGCCCGGCGTCTGGCTGCCCCACGAGGGCGGTGCGACCGGCGGCGGATCGTCGCATCGCGCCGCCGCCGCTGCGGGGCGTGTTCCCGCCGCCGCCGGTGCGCGCGTGCGGCGTCAGGTCTTCACCGGCTTCTCGCGCACGGCTCCGTTGAGCGAGCCACTGGTGCCGCTGATCGAGGGGGTCCACGATCGCGTCGTCATCGAGGTCATGCGGGGCTGCAGCGCGGGCTGCCGGTTCTGTCAGGCCGGCGTCTGGTACCGGCCGGTGCGCGAGCGCCCTGCCGGGATGGTGGTCGAGGCCGCGGCGCGGTCGCTGCGGGCCACCGGCTGCGACGAGGTCTCGCTGATCTCGTTGTCGTCGTGTGACTACGGCGGCGTGCGCGAGGCGATCGCCGGCATCCGCGAGCAGTTCCCTCACGTGCGCGTCTCGCTGCCGTCGCTGCGTGTCGATTCGGCGGCCGTCGTGCTGGCGGGTCTGGGCGCCGAGCAACGCGGCTCGGTCACCCTGGCGCCCGAGGCCGGCACCCAGGCGCTGCGTGACGCCATCAACAAGCGGGTCGACGAGGGCGACCTGGTCGCCGCCGTCGAAGCCGTGTTTCGGGCCGGCTACAGCGGTCTCAAGCTCTATTTCATGGTCGGCCTGCCCGGCGAGACCGACAACGACGTGGCCGCCATCGCGGGCCTCGCCGCGCTGGCTCTCGAGCGGGCCACGGCGGTGGCCCGGGGCAGGGCGCGGCTCTCCCTCGCGGTCTCCTCGTTCGTGCCCAAGGCCCACACCGCCTTCGAGCGCGCCGGGTTTGCCGGCGAGGCCCTGATCCGCCACCGCCAGGAACTGTTGAAGGAGCGCCTGCCCCGCCAGGTGAGGGCACGCTTCCACGACGTCGAGACCTCGCTCGTCGAGGCCACGATGGCCATGGGCGGCCGCGAAGTCGCCGAGCTGATCGAGGCCGCCTGGCGCGGGGGCGCCCGTTTCGACGGCTGGAGCGAGTCGTTCGACGCGGGCATCTGGCGGCGCGCGGCCGCGGCGCTCGGCGTGGAGCTTGGCGGACCCGACTGGAGCGCCGCCGAGACGCTCCAATGGCAGAGCGTCGATCCGCTGGTCCACGACGCCTTCCTGCGGGGCGAGGCGGCGCGCGCCCGGCGCGGTGAGACCACCGAGGACTGCCGCGACGGCACCTGCACGTCGTGCGGTGTGTGCAGCGGCGAGATCGAGATGGACCTCGTGCGATGAGCTGGTGGCTCGTGAGCTTCGCGCGCGGCGGCGCCGCGCGCTACATCTCGCACCTCGACACCATGCGGGTCGTGCAGCGCACGTTCGCTCGCGCCGGCATCGAGCTCGCTCTCTCTCAGGGCATGCGGCCCAAACCGCGGCTGTCGCTGCCGCTGCCGCTGCCGACCGGCGCCGCGGCGCTCGACGAGCTCGCCGTCGTCGAGGTCGCCGAGGAGACCGCCGCCGCGGTCCTGCCGGAGCGCCTGCGAGCGCTGCGCGGTGCGGCCGCAGAGGGGTTCGTCTTCGAGCGGCTGACGCTGGCCGGGGAGCGGCCGCGGCCACAGGCCACGGCCGCCGCCTACGAATGTCGCCTGCGGGCGCCGTGCGCCGCCGTCGAAGCGGCGCTCGCCGCCTTTGCCGCCGAGCCTGAGGTCGGCGTGCTGCGCAGGTCGCCCAAAGGTAGTCGCACCGTCGAGTTGAAGAAGTACGTCGGTGAGTTGTCGGCGTCGCCGTGCGATGCCGACACGAAGGTCTGTTTCACGCTGCGCTACGGGCCGGGCGGCTCGGCGCGCGTCGACGAGGTCGTCGGCGCGCTGTCCGCCCGCCTGGGGATCGAGCCGGTCGTGCTCGACCTCGTGCGCGTGCACGTGAGTTGGCAAGGTTTACGGCCGCGGCCCTCTGTCGCGGCCGGCAAGATGGCGTCCGGCGAGGCCTCCGGCTTCGCGGACACGAAGGAGATGACGAGCAGTGAACGATGAACTGAGGCGTCGCCGCACGGCGGCGCGCGCGCGTGCCACGAACGCGCAGAAGGACGAGACCGCGGGACGCGATGACGCTCCCGCGACGCAGCCGGCCGGGGCGACCGATCCCGGCGGCGAGGCGGACCGCGACGCGGCGACAGCGACGACCGAGACGGCGCCGGCCACTTCGAGCGCGACGGCTCCCCGGTCTCCCACCGCGACGACCGAGCCGGCCCAGCCGGCGCCGGCGCCTGGGCAGCCCGCGTCTCCCGAGGGTGCGCCCGATAGTTCGGCCGAGGCCGACGACGCTCAGTCCGCGGATCGCGCCACCGAACCGGGAGCCTGGGCGGCACTCCACGCCCGCCGGGTACGGGCGCGGCGCCCGAGCCGCCGGGGCCGGCGCGCTGCGCCGCCGGCCGCGACGGGCGACGAGCCCCCGGCAGACGACGGTCGCGACGTGATCGTCGCCGCGGCGGCGCCCGACGAGGCGCTGCTCGAGGCATCGTCGGCGGTCGTGTCCCCCGAGGCGATGGCAGCGGCGGCCGCCGACGAGGAGGTCACGCCCGCCCGCCGGCGTCGCCGCGGACGTCGCGGACGCGGTGGCGGAGGCGGAACCGGCGGCGATCAGCGCCAGGCACCCGGAGCCGACCCGACGCTGGACGAGGCGCCCGATGCCCCCGACTCGCCGCACGCGGCGTCTCCAGGCACGCCCGCGCGCGTACCTGTCACAGGCCCCGCACCTCCGGTGAAGACCACGCCGGTCGCAAGCTCCGCACCTCCCGTGAAGACCACGCCGGTGCCCGGCGCTGCGCCCGGCGCGAGCGTGACGACGGCTACGCCTGAAACCGACTCGGCCGTGATCGCCACAGTCCCGGCCACGGCCGGCGACCTGGCGGTCGCAGGCGGCGAGGCCGTCGCCGAGAGCGCCGAGGGCCCTGCTGACGGCACCGAGGAGAGTCCCAAGCGCCGGCATCGCGGTCATCGCGGCGGCCGCCGGCACCGCCGCAAGAACGGCGACGAAGCGGCCGGCAGCGACGGCGCGCCGGCCGACACCGCCGAACCCGGCGACGCCGTCCCGAAGACGGTGATGCCCACGAAGCGGTCCGCCGCGGCGGGCAAGCAGGCCGCTGCCGCCGTTGCCGGCGACGCCGGTGCGCCGGAAGGCGACAGGAAGGCAGCAGAGAACGGGACCGAGACCGCCGCCGAGGGCGCGGGCGAGGCGCCCGCGGCAGCCGAAGCGGCCGGCCCGGCGCCCGCGCGCCGTTCGCGCCGCCGCGGCCGCCGAGGCGGTGGCTCCGAGAGCGGGGGAGAGGCAGCCGACGAGAAGCAGCCGGCGGTCACTACCGCCGAGCGTCCGGCCGAGTCCGAGCGCGAGTCCAGCGAGCCGGTCGGCCGCCGCCGCGGCGGCCGCCTGCGCCGCCAGAAGGACACCGGCGTGACCGCCGACCTGCCGGGCTACAAGGAGATCCTCGTGAGCGAGGACGCCGGCGAGATGCGGGTCGCTCTGGTCGAGGACGGCCGCCTGGCCGAGATCTACATCGAGCGTCCCGGCAAGCGCTCGTACGCCGGCAACATCTACCGCGGCAAGGTCGACAACGTCCTGCCCGGCATGGACGCTGCGTTCGTCGACATAGGCCTCGAGCGCAACGGCTTTCTCTACGTCGACGACATCGCCGACCCCGACGACGGCGAGAAGCGGCCGCGCAAGATCACCCAGATGATCAAACCGGGACAGGAACTACTCGTGCAGGTCTCCAAGGACCCGATGGGCAGCAAGGGCGCGCGCCTGACCGGCCAGCTCTCGCTGGCCGGGCGCTACCTGGTCTACGTGCCCGGCGGCTCGGGCGTGGGCGTCTCGCGGCGCCTGGCCTCCGACGAGCGCGACCGCCTGCGCGAGCTGTGCAAGTCGCTCAAGGCCAAAGACGCCGGGCTGATCGTGCGCACCGTGGCCGAGGGCAAGAGCGTCGAGGAGATGAAGAACGACCTGCGGTTCCTGTCGCGTCTGTGGACGCGCCTGAAGACGAAGGCCGAGAAGGTCAAGGCGCCGGGCCTCGTGTACGCCGAGGCCGACGTGTCGCTGCAGGTCGCCCGCGACCTGTACAACGAGTCGTTCGCGGCCGTGCTGGTCGACGACCAGAAGCGCCGCAAGGAGCTCGTCGGCTACCTCGACAAGGTCGCGCCCGAGCTCGCCACCCGGGTCAAGCTCTACGAGGGCGACGAGCCGCTGTTTCGCGAGCACGGCATCGAGGAGCAGATCGCCAAGGCGCTCGAGCGGCGCGTGCCGCTGCCGAGCGGCGGCAACCTCGTGATCGACCACACCGAGGCGCTCACCGTGATCGACGTGAACACCGGACGCTTCACCGGCGGCAAGGGGCTCGAAGACACGATCACGCGCAACAACATCGAGGCCGCACGAGAGGTGGTGCGCCAGCTGCGCCTGCGCGACATCGGCGGCATCATCATCATCGACTTCATCGACATGGAGTTCGCCCGCAACCGCGAGGCGGTGCTCGCCAAGCTGCAGGCCGAGCTCGAGACCGACCGCACCAAGACCTACGTGGTCGAGATCTCGCCGCTCGGCCTCGTCGAGATGACCCGCCAGAACATCACCGACGGAGCCCGGGGCATCCTCACCCAGACCTGCCCGGCCTGCGAGGGCAAGGCGCGCGTGCTGTCGGCGGAGACCATGGCGATCACGATCGAGCGGCGCCTCGGCGACCACGCCGCCGAGACCCAGGCCAAGGCGCTGCTGATCGAGGTCAACACGGCCGTGGCGGAGCGCCTGGTCAGCGGCGGGCGCATCAAGCGCCTGGAGCGCAACACCGGCCGGCGCTTCTTCCTCGAGGGCTCGAAGCTGCTGCCCATCGAGACGTTCCGTATCGTGGCCGAGGGCTCGCTCGAGGCGGTCGAGTCGCATCGCATCCCGGTGCGCGAGGACCAGGAAGTGACGGTCGAGCTCGAGTACGCCCTGACCTACAGCCCCGGCGACGCGGTCGCCCACGTCGACGGGTTCCAGCTCATCGTGCTGAACGGCCGCCGCGCCCTGGGCGAGCGCCGCAAGGTGCGCATCACCTCGCTCACGCGGGCCGGCGCCATGGGGGTGATCCTGTCGTAGCAGGCGCGTTGACAGCCTCGAGGCTATCGTCTAGCATCGAGGGCCGTTGTCTTACGGGAGAAGGCATGACAGACACCTCCGCGCCGTACGCCATCGTGCGCGTCGGCGGCAAACAGTACAAGGTGGCCAAGGGCGACTCGATC
>DATIYD010000179.1:0-4299 GCA_035517975.1 Thermoleophilia bacterium
GCCGGGGTAGCGGCAGGTGCCAGAACAGACGATCGACCACCGTCGAGAACCGCCGCGCTCCCAGCGTGAGACGACCGTCCTCGCCCTCCAGGGCGGGGCCGGCCATCGCCGCCCCGGGAGTGGCATCGAGAGCCGCCGCAAGCAGCGCGAGCGCCGGCGGTTCGATCGCCGCGTCGGGGTTGAGCAGCAGGACGTACTCGCCGTCGCCCTCGTGCAGCCCGCGGTTGACCGCGGCCGCGAAGCCGCGGTTGGCCGCATTGGCCAGCACCACCGAGGCTCCCGCACCGCGCGCCGCCGCGGCCGAGCCGTCGGTCGAGGCGTTGTCGACGACGATCGTCGCGCGCACCAGCGGCGACGCCGCGACCGAGCCCAGCGCACGCGGCAGCAGAGGCGCGCTGTTGTAGGTGACGACGACGACGTCGATGCGGCTTGGCATGACCCCTCCGGGGCGGGTCGAACGGCAGAGGGCCGTCGAGGCCGCTAGAGCGCCGTCTGGGTGTGGGACTGGTTCTTGCGCTCGAACGCCACGACCTTCGCGAGCCCCTCGGCAAGCGGCACCGTCGGTTCCCAGGCGAGCAGCGACTTGGCCTTGCCGATGTCGGGCCGGCGCACCTTGGGATCGTCGAGCGGCAGCGCCTGAAAGACGATCTCGCTCGTGCTCTCGGTCACCGTGATAATGCTGCGGGCGAGCTCGAGCAGCGTCATCTCGTGGGGGTTGCCGAGGTTCACCGGCGTGTGCTCGCCGCTGGCCGCCAGGTCGTAGAGCCCGGTGATGAGGTCGGTGACGTAGCAGAAGCTGCGGGTCTGCGAGCCGTCGCCGAAGATCGTGATCGGCTTGCCGGCGATCGCCTGACGCACGAAGGTGGGCACGGCCCGGCCGTCGTTGGGCCGCATGCGCGGCCCATAGGTGTTGAAGATACGGGCGATCGCCGTGTCGACGCCCTGCTGACGGTGGTAGGCCATCGTCAGGGCCTCGGAATAGCGCTTGGACTCGTCGTAGACGCCGCGCGGCCCGATGGGATTGACGTTGCCCCAGTACTCCTCGGGCTGCGGGTGGACCAGGGGATCGCCGTAGACCTCCGAGGTCGAGGCCAGCACGAAGCGGGCGCGCTTGAACTTGGCCAGACCCAGGGCGTTGTGGGTGCCGTAGGAGCCCACCTTCAGGGTCTTCAGGGGCAGGCGCAGATAGTCGATCGGGCTCGCCGGACTGGCGAGGTGGAACACGAAGTCGACGTCGCCCTCTACGTCGATGAACTCGGTGCAGTCGACGTTCTGAAACTCGAACCCGGCGTCGCGCAGGTGCTCGATGTTCTGCAGCGAGCCCGTATCGAGGTTATCGAGACAGATGACGCGGTGATCCTTCTCGAGGAGGTACTCGCACAGGTGCGACCCCAGAAAGCCCGCACCCCCGGTCACTACCGACGTTGCCACTCTGGTTCCCTCCGTTACGGCGATTGGTTCGGGGCGCTTCTCGCCCGCTTACGCGGCGCCGTGCCGCCGGAAGACGGCTTTCACCGTGCGCAGCAGGATGGAGAGGTCGAGCCACGGCGACCAGGCATCGACGTACTCCAGGTCGAGGCGGATCATCTCGGAGAACGAGGTCGTGCTGCGGCCGCCGACCTGCCACGGGCCGGTCATGCCGGGCAGCACGACGTGGCGGCGCTTGTGCCAGGTCTCGAGCAGCTCGTTGTCGCGCAGCGGCAGGGGCCGCGGGCCGACCAGGCTCATCTGCCCGCGCAGCACGTTGACGAGCTGGGGCAGCTCGTCGATGCTCAGCGCCCGCAGGGGACGGCCGACCGCGGTGACCCGCGGGTCGTGCTTGATCTTGAAGATCGCCCCGTCGGCCTCGTTGCACGGCTCGAGCGCCGCCTGCAGCGACTGTGCGTCGGCCCGCATGGTCCTGAACTTGTAGCAGCGGAAGGGTCGCTGGCCGAGACCGACGCGCTCGGCTGCGTAGAACACGGGCCCGGGCGAGGTGAGCTTGATGGCCACGGCGACGACGGCCATGAGGGGCGCGGCCAGAACGAGCAGGACGGCCGCGAGCACGAGGTCGCTGCCGCGCTTGACGAGCCAGGCGACGCCGCTGTGGGCCGATGGCGCCGAGACGAAGAGCGGCTCGGCCTGGTCCGGGACCAGGCACATGCTGCCGTCGTCGAAGCGCATCTCAGGGTCGGCGAGCTTGAGCACCAGATTGCGCCGGCGGCAGAGCCCGGCGAGCTCGGCCAGGTGACGCACCTCGACCTCGCGATCGACGACCATGAGCTGGTCGGGACGCGTGCGCTCGATGATCGTGTCGATGTCCTGCAGCCTGCCCAGCGAACCGATGCCCGTTCGTAGCTGCCAGGCTTCGCCCGGGGCCTCGTCGCCGACGACGCCGATCACGACCGACCGATGCGCCGATCGGGAGCGCCGCCGCGACTCGACGAGCGCCGCGCAGGTCGCCTCGGAACCGAGCAGGATGGTGCGCTTGCTCTCGAGGTCGAAGCCGAACACGAACCGCAGGCAGAAATCGAACGTCTCCCTGCCGGCGGCCAGCAGACCCATGGCGATCAGCCATCCGACGAAGATGTCGAGGGGTATCCAGGCGTGAGCGACCGCGTCGAGGGCAAGAGCAGCCGCCAGCACGCACAGCGCGGCGGTCACCTCGCGCCGCCGGTTCTGACGCGACGCACGCAGGCCGTAGAGCTGGAGCCCGGCGAAGACACCGACGAGCACCGCAGCCATCAGCACGAGATGCTCCGCCGAGAACACGCGCACGGGGCCGTGCTCGTTGGCCAGGATACGGTGGGCGAGCACGACGGCGACCGCGAACGACGCGAGGTCGATCAAGGCGAGGGCGGCGATGCTCACGCTGCGCCGTAACAGGTAGCTGCGTGAGAGGGCGGATCGGGAGAGGAACTCGGGAGCTCGCGCATCGCGGCCGAGGAGCACCTCGCGGACGGCGAATCCCGGCTCGACTGCCCTGCCCTCCACGCGTCACCCCCCGGAGACTGCTCTGCGGAACGTGCCGATTCTATACCACCAGCGGCCGGCATGAAGGGCGGGTGCCGGCGGGCGGCATAGAGGGCGCGCCCGGCGGACGCCCGGCGCCACCCGGCCGGTGTGTGGCCACCGGGTGGCGTGGTGTACAGGTCCGGTGACGTCCTCTATCCTTGGCATTCGACTTCGACCGCCTCGATGGAGCGTGCGTTGCCAGCGAAACGCCGGATCACCTGGATCGTCGTCACCTGCTTGGCACTCGTCCTCGTAGCTCTCGCCGGGTACGTCGTCGTCCGGGCCCGCCACGCGCAGAAGAGCCCTCTCGAGCCCATGGCCGCCGTCGCCTCGCCGAGCCCCACTCCGAGCGCCCACGGGTCGACCGTCGCCGCTCCCCGGACGAAGTGGCTGGTAGCCGAAGCGAAGGGCACGGTCGCCGCCTACCGTCGCCCGAGCGCGCAGGCGCCGCTGCGCGCCACGCTCCCCCGCGTGAACGCCCACGACTGCGTCACGGTGATGCTCGTGCGCGGTGTCCGCAAAGTCGCCGGAGCCACCTGGTACAACGTGTCGCTCCCCCTGCGCAACGTCACCAGCGGCTGGGTGCAGGCCGGCGAGGTGGGCGTCTACCCGACCTCGGCCGAGATCGTGGTCGATCTGTCGGCTCGCCGGCTGACCGTCTACCGGCGCGGCGCGCCGATGGACCACTTCACGGTGGCCGTCGGCTCGGCGCAGTACCCTACGCCGACCGGTTCGTTCTTCGTGGCCGAGAAGACCACGCCGCCCCCCGGCGGCCCGTACGGCGTGCTCGCCCTGGGCCTGAGCGGCTACCAGCCGCTGCTGCCCACCAGGGGCGCGCTCGCTATCCACGGTACCGACAACGACGCCGTCATCGGCAAGGCCGTCAGCGAGGGCTGCATCCGCATGCGCAACGCCGACGTCGTCAGGGTGAGCCGCTGGGTGCCCACCGGCAGCCCCGTGCTCATCACGCCGTAGTCTGTGCCGGCCACGCCACAGGCTCGCAGCCGGCCGCCGCGCGGTTGACGCTCTTGGCGGGCGCCGGTATCTTCGGGGATATGAAGCGCGCAGGAAAGCCGTTCGCATGCTCGCTGCCGGTCGGGACCGTCTGTCTGATGGCCTTTCTCTTGATGGTCGCCTGTCTCGGTGTCGCCGCCGCACGACCGGCGGTCGCTCAGGCCACCGTCGCCAAGGGCATCGCCGACCCCAACATCGTCTTCATGAACGACCCCACGGATCAGTTGAAGATGCTGACCGAGATCAAGCAGACCGGCTCCCCGTACGTGCGCATCTTCGTCTCATGGGCAT
>DATIYD010000180.1:0-4945 GCA_035517975.1 Thermoleophilia bacterium
TCTAGACCATATGGACTGACCGGCGCCTCACTCGTAAGTTGGCGCGGGTTGCCGCCGGGATGGGCCCAGTGGCAGAGCCGCAATTACGGGAGGCGCCGGCATGGACGATGGTAGCTGGGTAGGGCTTGACGTGCACGCCCGCAAGGTGGTCGCGGGCCTGCTCGACGGGGCCAGCGGGGAGCTGCGGGTGCTGCGGGTGCCGTGGCGCAGCGAGGAGACGGTCGCCTGGCTGACGGGGCTGCCCCATCCCGTGCGCGCGGCCTACGAGGCCGGACCGACGGGCTTCGACCTGGCCCGCGCCTGCCAGGCGGCCGGGATCGCCTGCACGGTGGCGGCCCCCTCCAAGATCCCGCGCGCCCCCGGCGAGCGCGTGAAGACCGATCGCCGCGACGCCGAACGCCTGGCTCGCCTGCTGCGCCTGGGCGAGCTTACGGCCGTCAGGGTCCCGAGCCCCGCCGAGGAGGCCGCCCGCGACCTGGTGCGGGCGCGTGAGGACGTGCGCGGCGATCTGATGCGCGCCCGCCACCGGCTCTCCAAGCTGCTGCTCCGCCACGGCCTCGTCTACGAGGGCAGCGCCTGGACGGGCGCCCACGACGCCTGGCTGCGTCGCCAGCGCTTCGACCGACGGCCGCTGAGGCTCGCCTTCGACGACGCCTACGAGGCCGTCGCACAGGTCAAGGCCCGCCGCGACGCCCTCGATGCGGCGATCGCCGAGCTGGCCGGCGAGCCCGCCTTCGCCGCGGTCGTCGGCCGCCTCGTCTGCCTGCGCGGCGTCTCCACCCTGACCGCCCTGGCGCTCACGGTCGAGCTCGGCGGCTGGGAGCGCTTCTCACCGCAGAGCCTGGGGCCCTTCCTGGGCCTCGTACCCAGCGAGGACTCAAGCGGTGAGCGCCGCCGTCAGGGGGCGATCACCAGGACCGGCAACGGTCACGCCCGCCGCCTCTTGGTCGAGGCTGCCTGGCAGCAGCGCCGGCCGCTGCGCGCAAGCCCCGCCCTCGAGAAGCGGCGGCGCGGTCAGCCGGCCGCGGTACGCGCCTGCGCCGAGGCGAGCGCCCGGCGCCTGCACCAGCGCTGGTGGGCCCTGGAGGATCGCGGCAAGCGGCGCACCGTGGTCGCCGTGGCGGTGGCCCGCGAGCTCGCCGGTCACTGCTGGGCACTGGCGACCATGGCGTAGGCGGTCGAGGTGCACAGCGTCAGCGAGGAGAGCGTGGCGGCGAGACGGACGCAAGGGGGGTGACCCGCGACGCCGCTGCGAGCCGTCTGCAAGGCGACGCTCGATTCTAGAGAGCGGCACCGCCCCCGATCGCAATCCTGGTCATGCGGTCCCGATCCGCGCATATCAGCTGAGACCACGGCGTCGAGAAAGCCGACCCACGCTCTCCCTGCTGACGGGCCTACCCGCCCAGCCGACGGGTCGGCTGCGCATGCCTCTTGACGATCAGCCCTCCATATCAGCGGCGCGACCGTCGGTCGGGTTCCGCTCGCCCGGCGCGCCGCGCCTGCGCTGGGCGGCCGACCGCTACGTCAGCTCGTCGTAGAGGCGCCGGCCGGTCGCGGCCACGGCATCGTAGCCGCCCTCGCCGTTGGTCATGACGGCCAGCACGAGCGTCTCCCCTGCCGGCGTGCTCACGAGGCCGCAGTCGTGACAGAAGCGCCCCTCGGGCATGTCGTCGCCGGGCTTGCCGGCATAGACGACGTCGGCGGGCAGGCCGCGCGGCAGACCGTCGCGGTGCTCCTGCAGCGCAAGCGCGTCGAGGACCCTCTCGCAGGCCGCCATGCCGATCCGCGGGTCGTGCCCCGCCAGCAACTCGAGCAGGGTGGCGAGGTCACGTGCACACGTGAGGTTGTCGCGGCCGGCGGTCGCGGCGTCCCAGTCCATCATCTGCCGCCGCAGCACGGTGTCGCTCAGTCCAAGCTCGGCGGCGAGGGCCGCCACGCGCTCGTAGCCCACGAACGCCAGCACCACGTTGGTGGCGTCGTTGTCGCTCACCACGAGCGCCAGGTGGAGGTAGTCGGCCAGCGTGAGCCGGGCCGCGTGGCGAAAGCCGCGCAGCACGCCGGCGCCGCCGACGGCCTGCCACGGCTGAAAGGCATACGACTGCTCCTCGCGCAGCTCACCCGCGGCCACGGCGCGCCAGAAGGCCGCGGCCAGCAGCACCTTGATGGTGCTGAACGAGGGCATGACGAGATCTTCGCGCGAGGCGCTCGCGCGGCCGCTGCTCAGGTTCTTGGCGGCCCAGGCGATCACCGCGCGATGATACATCGCCGGCCGGCGGAGGCGACGCCGGCGTGCCGCCCCGGCACTCTGCGGCCGCTCTGCGCGGCGGACCGGCCGTCTTCAGGTGACGGCGTGGGCTCCGGCGTCGACGTGGACGATCTCGCCGGTGATCGCCCGCGACAGGTCCGAGAGCAGGAACACGACCGCGTCGGCGACCTCCTCGGCGGTGACGTTGCGCCGCAGCGGCGTGTGGGTCTGGAGCAGCTCGAGCATGCCGGCGAAGTCCTTGATGCTGCGCGCCGCCACGGTGTGGATCGGCCCCGCCGAGACGGCGTTCACCCTGATCTCGGCCGGACCCAGGTCGGCCGCCAGGTAGCGCACGCTCGACTCGAGCGAAGCCTTGGCCGGTCCCATGACGTTGTAGTTGGGGATCACGCGATGCGAGCCGGCGTAGGTCATGGTGACGATGGCGCCGCCCCGGGCCATGAGGCGGCGCGCTTCGCGCGCGGCCGCGATCAGGCTGTACGAGCTGATGTCGTTGGCCACCGCGAACCCGTCGCGCGTCGTCTCGACGAAGCTGCCCTGCAGGTCGTTGGCGGGCGCGTAGGCGATGCTGTGCACGAGGCCGTCGAGGGTCGGCATGTCGCGGGCGAGCTTCTTCATGGCCCGGTTCACGCCGTCGTCTGAAGCCACGTCGCACTCGACGAGCGGCACGTCGGCCGGCGCCTGGGTGAGGTCGGGGTCGGGCGCCAGATCGGCCAGCAGCCGCTCGACGCGCGGCCGCACGCGACCCGACTGGTAGGTCAGCGCGAGACGGCCGCCCTGGGCGTGCACCGCGCGCGCGACGGCCCAGGCGATGCTGCGCCGGTTGGCGACACCCATGACCACCACGTTCTTGCCTGCGAGAAGACCCGGCATGGGCGACTTATACACTGCCGGGCGAGATCTACGCCAGTTGGCGTGTGAGGGCGGCGATCCGCAGGCCGGCGGGCCCGACGTGACTGGCCGTGACTCTACGACACCAGGCGCCCGCCGAGCGCCTAGGCCGGCAATCGACTTCGTCGTCGCCGCTCAGGCAGGCGTGACTTCGTCGCGCGCCTAGTGCGGCAAGCGCACGTCCGTGGCTGCCACGCCGGCCGGCAGGGCCACCACCAGGGCGGGCTGACCGGCGAAGGCGAACTCCGGCGGCGCCGGCGCGAGCGACACGCCCGCCGACGCTTTGACCGGGTCGAGGTAGGCGACGGCCAGTGAGCCGGCCTGCGGGGCGCTCTGGATCGACCTGAGCACGAGGGAGAAGGTCGCCGGCACGCTGCCCTTGAGCGTGCGCACGACGCTGTAGCTCTGTCCGGCCCCGCGCACCGGCCCCACGCGCACGACGGCGACGTCGCGATACGCCGCGGCCTTGTCGGCCACCGCGCCAGCGCCCGAGGCTCCGGCCGTGACCCCGTTCGCGCCCGTGGTCGGCGCCGGGACCGTTTGCGCACCCGCGGCGGCGTGCGGCGCGGCCATGCCGGCGCTCTTGGCGGCGCGACCCGCCGCCGAGTTCGAGCTCGACGAATGCGGCAGGACCGTGACGAGACCGACGACGATGGCGACGGCCAGCGCGGCCGCGACGAGGACGGCCGCCAGGCGGCGGCCGCGCAGCGGCCGCCGCCTGGCGGCCTCGCCGCGGCCGAAGAAGGGCCACAGCCGTGACCAGCGCGAGGCGTCGGGCTGGGTGTACGACTCGCCGACCGGCGGGATGCTGCGGCGCAGCTCGGCGTCGATCGCGGCGAGGTCGGACTTGAGGTCGGCGAGGCGCTCGCGCAGGCGAGCCGAGTGCGACAGCGCCGCGGCCAGCTCGGGGTCGTCCTCGAGGCCGAGGGCGAAGTCGAGCAGTCGATCGTCGTCGAAGGCGGCTCTCTGGCTGTCGTTGCGATCGCTCAAGGGTCGGGCACCTCAGAAGCCATATCCCCCGAATCGCCGGGGCTAGTCACTTCGGTCGTGCCGGTATCGGGAGCACGTCCCGCCGCCGGCGACAGCGACGCCCGCAGGCGGCCCAGGGCCGTGTGCAGCCGCGACTTCACGGTGCCGGTCGGCACCCTCTGGCAGGCGGCGATCTCGTCGAGCGAGAGGTCGGCGAAGAAGCGCAGGGCGACGGCCTCGCGAAACTCGGGCGCGAGCGCGTGGAGCGCCTCGCGCAAACGTGGGTCGCCGGCCGGCGGCTCGGGCGCCGGAGCCACGTCGGCCGGGGCCGCGTCGGTGAGGCGGCGCACGAGCCGCAAGCGGCTGCGCCGCCTCCGGCCCAGGTCTCGTCCGGTGTTCAGGATCACCTGGTAGAACCAGCCGAGAAACGCCTCTTCCTGCGGCAGCGTGGCTCGGAACACCTTGACGAACACCTCCTGGACGCCGTCGTCGACGTCGTCGCACATGCCCTGCAGGAAGAGGATCTCGCGGGCGCGCGGCGCGTAGCGGCGAAAGAACTCGGTGCGCGCCTCGGGCGTGCCGCGCCGCAATCGCTCAAGCAAGCCCGGAGGCAGGCCTTCGATCCTCGTCCTCCTGTCATGAGGAGACGCGACGGCGGCGCGGAGGGTTCGCGGCGCCCGGACGGGGCCAGTATAGCGCCGTGGCGGTGGCCGACGGCCGCTCGGCGGCCCGGCTACTCGAAGCCGAGCAGGACCACCTCTTCTTCGAGGCGCACGCCGGTACGCTCGAACACGCGACGGCGCACCTCGGCGGCCACCAGAC
>DATIYD010000181.1:0-6529 GCA_035517975.1 Thermoleophilia bacterium
CGGCGGCGCACCTGGGCCTCGCGGCGCGCGCTTCGACGCGGACGGCCAACCACCGGACGTGGCCGCCCGGCCGACGTCTGCCCCACTCCTGCTGGACCGCGGGTCATTTCACTTTGACGAAGATCGGATCGCTGTAGAACCAGAGGTCGCTCCAGGCCTGTTGCGGCGTGTTGATCGTGACCGTCGGCTGCGTGACGACGTCGGCCGGGTCGGGGTTGGGCAGCGTCCGGTAGGTGATGGTGTCGATCAGGGGATCGCCGGCGGCGTCGGTCTGGTTGGGCGTGCCGGCCGGCAGGCCGGCGCCGCGCAGGCGGAAGTACGTGCTGCTCTTGAGCGCGAAGGCCACGGTCGCCACCCGCCAGCCCTTGACGACACGCATCTTCGCCCAGTGGAACGTGACGACGACGTGGGCGGTTTGATTGCCGGCCCGCGACTGGTAGGCCGGGTTCGACGGGGGGATGCGAGACCCGATGCGGCCGGCGATCAGGTCGATGTGGTCCGGGTGGACCTTCTTGCCGTCGTGGTTCTTCGCCGGACTCTTCGCGGCGATCGTCAGGACCACCCTCCTGCCTTTCCCCATGGTGAGCGTCTGACCCATCGTCTTCGACGTGCGACCGAGAGAGACGTGAAAGTCGAGCGCGTCGATCAGATCACCGTTCACGATGAACGCGTCACCAGACTTGATGGCGGCCACGAGGCCCGGGTAGCCACGCCGCGGCACGTAGGTCCAGGTCTTGTCGTACTCGCCGGGCCAGAAGTCGCTGTACGAGACGCCGACCACCTTGCCGCTCTGGTCCTTGTACCGGTTCGTCCGCCATCTGAAGTCGCTGTCGCCGAACACGAACCAGCGGCGGCCTTCACCGAGCAGCGCATCCCACACGCCGCCGATCCTGGCGACCATCGGGTCGGCACCGCCGTAGGTGCGCGCCAGCGCCGTCTCGGCGCGGTCGGCGGCGGTGGGGTCGCTCACCTCCTGGCCGTCGGCGTCGAAGTACTCGCCGTAGCCGCCGCGAGCGGCGGCCGCCTGTGCCCCGGGGAAGCCCTCGAAGCCGCACACGACGGACGGCGCGGCGTCCTGCAGGGCGCGGAGGTCACCCACGGTCCAGTCGAGGTCGCGCGAGGGATGGTCCACGATGGCGTAGCTGTCGGCGGCGAGGTGCTTCTGGAGGTAGGCGACGCCGTCCAGCGTGTTCTGGGCCGTCGCGTTCTCCTTGTCGATGTCGGAACGGCTCGTGTCGGTGTCTGCCGCATCGAACCGGTACTCGAAATCCGCGATGCTCCGGGGCTCGTTGGTCGCGCCGACGATGCCCACGCTCACCTGCCCGTGCGCGGGAGCGTCCCACTGCAGTCCCTGGATGAAGAAGTCGCCGGGATGGGCCTTGCGTGCGGCGGCGATCTGAGGGAACGAGTCCGAGACGAGCGTCTGCCAACGCCACACCGGCGTCGCGAACCGCTGGCCGGCGGCATCCCTCTGGGACTGACCACCCGGTTCGGCGTTGGCGAGGTAGCTCAGCCCGAAACCGGACGGGTCGCCGCTCATGACCTTGCCGGCGACGGCTCGCTCGCTGCTTCTGCCGTCGGTCAGGTAGGTGCGCGTGCTCAGGTCGCCCGCGAGCCAACGGCTCTTGGCCCACGCGCTGGAGGCGTAAGTGCCGGCGGTCACCGCGGCGACCACAAGGAAGACTGCCAAGGCCAGCGTCGGCGTGACGCCGCCGTGGCGCGCCCGCGGCCCGTTCACGTCACCCGCCTCTCGATCGAACGTCGCTGACCATCGGTCACGTCAGTCTGATGGGCCGGCGTTGGCCGCCCATGAGCGGCGCGTCAGGCAAGAGTGAACCGGCCGTTAGGAGACGGTCAGGGGCACGTGACCGGACGGTGAGCCGGTACGGAACGACCGGCCGATCGCGGCCCGACGCCAAGACCCCGCACCCGAAACCCGGTCCCGAGGCGCGGACCGGCTGCCGTGGCGGTGCCGAGCCGATGTCACGACGTCGCCGCAAACTCACGGGCCCTTCACGGCGCGGCAACCTGCCATGTCGAGACTGAAGGTGAGCGGCCGATCAGGTGGCCGAGCGACGATCGCCCGAGGAGGACGACCATGTTCTCACGAGACGACTCCGACCGCATCGCTATCCGTCAGACGGCCGACCGCCGCCTGGCCGAGGCCATAGCCCTGATCGACGAGGCCGCTCGCTTCGGCGTGCGATTGCGGCTCGTCGGCGGCCTCGCCGCCTATCGCTACGCCGTCGATCGGGCGTTCGCGGCACGCGCCTTCTCCGACGTCGATCTCGTGGGCTCTTCTCGCGAGGTCGGCCGATCGTCGGAGATCTTCGCCCGTCTGGGGTACAGGGAGAACCGCCACGTCGCCCAGGCGACGGCCGGCCAGCAGCTGCAGTTCGTGCGAGGCGCGCGTCCCGCCGACCACGTCGACCTGTTCCTGGACGTCATGCGCATGGACCACGACGTCGACGCCCGCGAACGTCTCGGCATCGATCCGTACGCCATCTCGCCCGTCGACATCCTGCTGACCAAGCTGCAGATCGGCCAGATCGCGGCCAAGGACCTGCACGACGTCGTCGCCTTGCTCAAGGACGTGCCGTTGAGCGACAGAGACGACAACACTTCGATCGCCGTCCCTCGCCTGGCCCGGGCGTGCGCGCGCGACTGGGGCCTCTGTCACGACGTGGCCGCGAACCTCGAGCTGGTCGCGCGCGAGCTCAGTCGCTTCTCGCTCCCCGACGGAGAGCGGCAACTCGTCGCGACGCGCCTGGCCGCACTTGGGACGGCAATCTCGGGCGAGGAGAAGCCACTTCGCTTTCGGCTTCGGGCACGCGTCGGTACTCGCCTGCCCTGGCGCCGCGAGGTGGAGGATCGAGAGGGCTCGCCGGTCGTCGTCGGGGCGCCGAAGGCCGGGAGACGAACGATCCTGTCGTGCATCGGCTGTGACTACAGCGTCGAGATCTCGACCGAACTGATCGACCTGCCCGCGGCGCCGCTCGCCTGCCCGCGCTGCGGCGGCGTCGACCTGCGGCTGCAGCCACACGAGGCCGAAGAACCGGCGGCTGCCTGAGCGGCCGGAAGACGCCGTCAGGCCGGGCGTCGCCGCTTCGTGACCCCACGGCCGACGACGATGTGCACCACCGGGTGCGCCGCCGTGAGCATCGTGCCGTCTTCGGCCTCGACATCGACCCAGCCGCGCCATGCACCCGCCGCGCGCAGCCGGGTCGTCGTCGCGAAGCTGTAGGAGGCACCCGGCGCGAGGCGCAAGGTCGACATGCGTCCGAACGCCAGGTCCTGCCCCGTGGGACCCTGCAGGCGCAGGATCACGGCTCGCCAACGACCACTCTGGAGACCCTCGTTGGTGAGCGTGAACAGGATCCGCACGCGGCCGCCGGCGGACGCGACGGCCGGACTCAGCGAGATCGGCCGGCGCACGACCAGCGCCGACGCGGCACCCGTGCGGCCGGCACGCAGGCGGTCGCCCGTTGCAGCCCGCCCGCCGGTCAAGGGCGTGCCGCGCCAACGCGTGTCGTTGGGGTCGGCCCCGAGTTCCAGCATGTAGGTCGTGACGTTGTCGATCCAGGCTCGCGTCCCCTGCGGGCAGTAGACCGGCGCGATGGCGCCGACCGAGTAGCGGCCGGCGCCGTAGTACAGCGGGCCTCGCAGCCCCGCGGCGACGGCGTCGATCGCCTGGTCCCAGCTCGTGAAGGCGCTGCCGGCCCGTGTCGGGGCGTAAAACCAGTTGAAGGCGTTGTACGTCGCCGTCTGCGGACCGACGGCGAAGAGGAACTGACCGAAGCTCGATTCGGCGCCGCTGATGGCGACGAGAAAGGCCGGATCGACCCCATTTCGGCGGGCCGCCTGGTAGAACGTCTGCCCCTCGCCGGCAAGGGGCGAGCCGTGGGCGAGCAGATAGCCGTCGATCTGCGCGGGCCCGACCACGGCGTGTGCCGCGGGCGCCGTCAGGCATGACGCTGCCGCCGCGAGCGCCACTGACAGCAGAAGTACGTGCCGCAAGCGTCCCTTGGGCAAACGAGCTCCTTTGTCGATCGTGAGAGGTCCCGACAGGCCACCATACCGGGAGCCCGTGAGCGCACGGTAAGGATCGCGTGTGTGCCACGTGAGCCCGGCCCCTCGAGTCGGCCATCGGTCCTCGGCCGATCGACCCGCACGAGATCTCGCACCTCCAACAGAGAGCGGGAGGCGGCGCCTCGAAACGACAGGCGGCAAGATCGCCGGCAACAGCTCGCCAACGACCCGCTAGCGGAGCGCAAACAGCCGCGCTCCGCGCACCGGCCGCGGTGCGGCGGGCCCTGGAGCGTGGCGTAACGCGACTCTCTTGCGACCCTCACCGCCTTCTCGCCCCGGCCCGCTACCGTCAGCGCGTGGCTCGCAGCCATGCGGCAGCGGCGGGACGTTCGACCTGGCCCGTCGTGTGCCGCCGGCCCTGATCCGGCCTCGGGTGGAGTCGCCGGACACGACAGAGGAGGGGGGGCAGGCGTCGCGGAGAGCAGGTCGAGAGAGGGCGTCAAGAAGGCGTCATCCGAACGAGACTGTGGAGGGAAACGTGAAGACGATGGTTAGAAGGACGGCGGTCATGACCGGCGTCGCACTCGTCGCCGGCGCCGGGCTGTTCGCGCTGCTCGGCTCGACGGCCGGCGCCGCTCCGGGCGTCAAGGCCCTCGGCCGCGGCGTCGGTCCGGCCCACACCGCAACGTGCGCCGACAAAGGCCGCTGCGCCTCGAGGGCCTGGTCGTTCGGCATCGAGGCCGACACGCAGTGGACCACGCCCGATGACGGCCGCAACCCGTTCACCTGCTCCGTCGACATCGCCCGCCAGCTCGACAATCAGTTCATCATGAAGAACACCAAGTTCGTCGTCGAGGTCGGTGACCTCGTGGATTCCGGCTCGGCGACCAACGAAGCCGCACGCGCCGTCTTCGCGCAGGACCTGTACAACGCCGGCGTCGGCTTCTACCCGCTCAGCGGCAACCACGACGACAACCAGGGAGCCGAGCTCCTCAAGGACTATCCTCAGACGCAGAGCGCGATGATGAACGCCACGCCGACCACCGCGTTCGGCATCGCCAACCCCGACGCCCTGCAGCCGTTCCCGGCGCAGTCGGGCGCGCCGTTCAAGGTCGGCGCGATATCGGCCAGCCCGGCGGCCCCTAAGGGCTTCACCGGGCTCGACTATGCGGTCGACTACCGAAATGCGCGACTGGTCTTCATGGATCAGTTCA
Source organism: Thermoleophilia bacterium (assembly GCA_035517975.1). GTDB lineage: Bacteria > Actinomycetota > Thermoleophilia > UBA2241 > UBA2241 > Bog-752. The sequence continues at coordinate 5,244 of DATIYD010000181.1, forward strand.
CGAGCCCCGATCCGACCGTCTCGGCCCACGAGGCGCTGACGAGCGACGACGTCACCTGGATGAACGGGCAGCTCACCGGTCGCCCCGCCGGCACCCAGGCCTTCGTCTTCGGTCACAAGGGCATCATCACACAGAGCCACGTCGACGACCTCTTCGGCGCCGACCCGACCGCGAACCCGAGCCTGCAGGACACCTTCATCAGCGACCTGCAGAACGCCGGCGTGCACTACTACATCGGTGGTCACGACCACATGTACAACCGCGCCGTCGACGCGAGCCCCGACGGCAAGTCGTCAATCCAGGACATCGTCTCGCAGTCGGACGCCTCGAAGTTCTATCTGCCGTACGGCGAGATCGCCTCGCCGCAGCGAACGGTCGACTCCACGGGCACGGTCAAGACCACGGGCACGTTCCTGAACAAGGCCGACCCGACGCAAACCAACGACAACGTCTACGACGTGCAGGTCGTCGGTGCGAAGAAGCTGGCCGGCTTCACGGGGAAGACTCGTGAGACCGAGCTCGCCCAGGACCTGAACAAGGTCGGCTACTACATCGTCACGGTCGACGGCCCCAACGTCACCGTCGACTACTACGCCGCCGTGGTCAACCCGACGCTGTCGACCGACCACAGCGAGTACACCATCGGCGCCACGCCGTGGCTGAATTTCGTCAAGGAAGAGACCTTCGGCTACAGCCTCACCGGCAAGGAGTTCTTCGTGCCCCAGGGCGGTTCGTATACGCAGGTCAAGGACAGCTTCCACGGCACCACGGCGCAGATCCTGAGCGGCGTCAACGCCAGCAAGGCCGCCGACTCGGAAGGCCGCGCGTTCACCAAGGACGTCACGACCGGCTGGACCTGCCCGGTGCATTGCGACGGCCTTGCCAGCGACGTGTTCACGCTGTGGGGTCTCTCCGACGTCGGCGCCTCGTCGAGCGACACCTACGCGCTCTCGATGAGCTACAAGACCGGACAGGGCCACGACGCCACGCTGGTCGCGAAGAACGCTCGCGGCCGCTGGGTCAAGGCCGTCGCCCTGAATACAGGCGGCACCACCACCTTCGTCTCCGGCCCGTGGAAGTCGAGCTACAGCCTCGGCACCTACGGCGTCGATCCGCACACCCACACGGCGTGGGCAGTCGTCAACCACGCCGGCGCCTTCGCGGTCGCCGTGCACTGACCACTCCGCGATGAGCCGCCGGCGCTGATCCACCGGCGTCCCTCGTGGCGCGGGCGGGCCGCTCCTCCCGGGAGGGGCGGCCCGCGCCGTCGTCTTGCGGCCCTTGAT
>DATIYD010000182.1:0-3549 GCA_035517975.1 Thermoleophilia bacterium
GCCCTGCCGCGGCCGATCGCGAGACGCTCGAAGCCGTCGACGCCGACGAGCACCACCGACAGCGGCTGCTTGTAGCGGGCGGCGCGGGTCGTCTCGGAGTACAGATGGTCGTAGAAGTACCAGCGGCTGAAGAAGCCGGTGACCGTATCGATGGCGGCCTGCCGGTCGAGACTGCGGCCCAGACGGCGGTGCTCCAGCGCGACGGCGACGTGATCGCCGAGCGCCTGCAGGACGGCGATCTCGGCCGGCGTCATGCGCCGCAGCGGACGCCCGCGCACGTCGATGTAGCCGGCCGCCCGGCCGGCCACGACCAGCGGCACGACCAGCCTCGTCGGCTCACCCGCGGTGCGCGCCTGGGCGGGACGCCGCCGCGCGATCGCCCGGGCGATCAACGTGTCGGGGGCCTCGCCGGCGAGCGGGCGGGGGGCGGCCTCGCCACCGGACTCGTCGTCGACGGATTCGAGCCGCTCGAACGACTCGTCCTCGCGGCGCAGCCAGACCTCGACCTCGTGCTCGACGCCCGGCAGCAGGCGCTCGATCGCCTCGCGCAGGCCGGCGAGGATCTCGTGCTGGTCGAGTCCGGCGGCGAGCGCGCGGCTCGAATCGACCAGGGTCTGCAGGAGCTCGGCGTGCTCGTCGCCCGACCGGCGCGACCGCATGCCACGCACGCCCAGCTCGGCGAGCCGGCAGACGCGGGCGAGCAGGTCGAGGTCGCTCTCGTCGAGACGGCGCACCGCCCGGCGTTCCACGAGGCCGAGCACACCGACGACCTCGCCACCGTCGAACAGGGGCACGTCGAACGAGCTGCGGTAGCCGCGGCGTTTCATGGTGGCGGCGACGTCGGCCGAGAGATCGGGGTCGTCGATATGGCGCTCGACGAGAGCGCGCCGCTCGAGCAGCAGGGCGAGGTCGGGCCGCTGGTCGAGGGGCACCTCAGTGCCGACGGCCTGCGACTCGGCGGAGTTCACGCCGTCGCGCCGCCAGACGGCTTCGTAGATCACGACCTCTCGCTCGCGGTCGAACACCCAGACGTCCACCAGCCAGACGTCGAGCACGCGGCCGGCCTCGGCAACGAAGGCGGCGAGACCCTCACGCGACGCCAGGGCGGCGGCGAGGCTCTGATCGGCCCCGTCTGCCGTCCGTGTCGCTACGCGCCGTTCCGTCCGCGGCGTCACACCTACGTCGGCGGGCTCGTGCTCGGCGTCCACTCGCGCTCCGATGGTTCGTCGTTTCAGGTCCGAGAATCGTTGTCGGCAGGTCGCGCCCGTGACGAAAGGGCTCATGCGAGCCCCGGCGACGCTCAAGTGACGGCGCGGTGCTGCCGATACAGCGGGTACCCCCTTCAAGACGGGCCTGGGTTTTGCAAGCCGCCTCGCGACCGAGACGGCGCGCAGTCCCCGGGCCCGTCCCCCTTTGGGCGTTTCCCGACCGGCCGCGCGCGCGACCGGAGCGGCCCGCGAGCCCTCAGACCACGCCGTCCGGGCGGGCGGTGACGGAGCCCCCTCGTTCTGGTAGATTGGCCGTGCTGTGAGGAGGTTCCGGTGATCTACTCCGTCGTCCCGCCCGAGCTGGGCGAAGAGGTCTTCGCGCGTCTCGTCGAGCGCTACAAGGACAATCCCAACATCACCGTCATCATGGACCGCCGCAAGGGCGACCGCCGCAAGGACAGCTCCGGCGGCGGCGGACGTGAGACGCGCGATCGTCGCCGCCGGCGCCTGCCCGGTTCGTTCGACGTCTGAGACCCCTCCACAGCCGGCCCGCGCCGAGCCGCCCGGCGGCATCCCGGCGGCCGACACCGCGATCGAGCTGTCGGCCCTCATGCAGCCCGCCGACGCCAACTTCCTCGGCGTGATCCACGGCGGCGTGATCCTCAAGCAGATCGACGAGGCGGCCGGAACGTGCGCCTACCACTTCGCGCGGCGGCGCGTGGTGACGGCGGCCATCGACCGCATGTCGTTCCACTACCCCGTGCAGATCGGCAACCTCGTCGTCTGCAAGGCGACCGTCAACTGGGCGGGACACAGCTCGATGGAGATCGGCGTGCGCGTCGAGGCCGAAGACCTGGCGACGGGCGTCTGGCTCCACACCAACTCCGCCTACCTCGTGTTCGTGGCGCTCGACGACGAGCGGCGGCCGACGGCGGTGCCCGAGCTGCTGCTCGAGACGGCCGACGAACGCCGCCGCTGGGCGGAGGCCGAGCAGCGCCGGCGCGCGCGTCTCGCCGAGCGCGAACGCTAAGGCCGCCGGCGCGCGCCGCCAGGCGCCCACGCCCGCCCACGCGTCTCGGCTACGTACGACCCCCTTGCTATGGGGCACGTCGTAGGCCACCTTGACGGGTCCACCGCGCCCCCTCTACACTCCGCTGCAAGCGAGGGCGGGTACGCTCGAAAAAGCCTCCTTGAGGCAGGGGTCCCGGTTACTCGGCAGCCAACGTCTCTGGGGAGGCATCTTGAGCACGAAACGTCTGAGGGTGATGGCCGTTGCGGCGCTGGCCCTCGCGATCGCCGTACTGGTCGTCGCGGGCTGCGGCAGCAGCGGCGGATCGTCGGGCGGCAGCAGTGCCGCGCCGGCCGCGTTCAAGGTCGGCGTCGCCGGTCCCATGACCGGTCAGTACGCGACCTACGGCGCGTCGCACAAAGCGGGCGCGCAGATCGCGCTCGACGAGCTCAACGCGGCCGGCGGCGTGAACGGCGCCAAGGCCTCGATGGCCATCGGCGACGACCTCGGCGACCCGCAGCAGGCCGTGCTGGTGGCGCAGGGCTTCATCGACGACAAGAACATCGTGGTCGTCGACGGGCACATGTTCTCGGGCGCCACGATCGCCGCGGCCGCCAAGTACCAGGCGGCGGGCCTGCCCATGATCTCGCCGTCGGCCACCAACCCCGACATCACCTCGCTCGGCAGCTACATCTGGCGCATCTGCATGACCGACGCGGTCCAGGGCGCCGGCCTTGCGAAGTACAGCGTCGCCACGCTGGGCAAGAAGAACATCGCCGTCATCTACGACAACTCCGACTACGGCCGCGGCCTCGCCGACGCCTACGTGTCGGGCGTCAAGTCGGCCGGCGCCAATATCGTCGCCCAGCAGCAGTACGCCACGGGCGACACCGACTTCTCGTCGCAGCTCACCAAGATCAAGGCGGCCAATCCCGACCTGCTCTTCATGTCGGGCTACTACCCCGAGGGTTCGAAGATCGCCCAGCAGGCCCGGCAGCTCGGCATGAACGTCCAGATGCTGGGCTCCGACGGCTACGCCTCCGACCAGCTGCCCAAGCTGGGCGGCGCCGCCGTCGAGGGCATGCTCGTCTCGACCTTCTTCGACTACACCAAGAAGGACCCGGCGGTGCAGAAGTTCGTGGCCGCCTACAAGGCCAAGTACCACGGCGCCAACCCGGACTGGTTCGCGGCCAACTCCTACGACGTCATCATGCTGGCCGCCAAGGCCGCCGAGAACGCCGGCAGCAACAGCCGCAGCGCGATCAACGACGCGCTCGGCAAGATCGGCACCTACCAGGGCATCTCGGGCGCCATCACCTTCGACAAGAACGG
>DATIYD010000183.1:0-2565 GCA_035517975.1 Thermoleophilia bacterium
AGGGCGGCGGCGGCGTACGCCGCCGCCGCCCGCCGCGTGGCGGCGAGCTGCCCGGCAAGAGCGCCCACGGCCAGGAACATGACGCCGCTCGCCACCAGGGCAAGGGCGAAGAACGTGGCCTGTCCGATGCCGAACTCGACCTTGGCCGAGCGCCCCACGACCACCAGCAGCAGCGCGGTCACGCCCCACAGGCAGAGCCCGCCGGCCGCGAGGCCGGCGAGCGCCTGCGCGGCCGCCCCGCCCCGTGTCGTCTGTCCGGCCAGAAGAAGCTCCCAGCGGCCGGCGTCTTCTTCGCCGCGCAGCAGGCGCGTGCCGGTGAGCAGGCCCCAGACGGCCCCGATCAGACTCACGAAGACGAGGTACTTCCAGGCGGTGAAGCCGGCCACCGTCTGCAGCCCGCGGGCCGGCCCGACGAGGCCGCTCAGGCCGACGTTGTGACCGAAGAGCTGCACCAGGCGCTCGCGCTGGGCGAGCGTCTTGTAGCTCGAGGCGTAGGTGAATGCCCCGGTCCCGACGTAGACGCCGAAGACGAGGCCCCAGAGCAGGCCTGAACGGGCGGCCTTGCGGGCCGTGCGCCGCAGCACGACGGTGCCGGGCGAGCGGCCGGCCGCTGCCGGAGAAGGACCGCGGAACGTGGCCGACCGCGACAGGCTGAGGTCACTCGCCATGGTCGCGCCCCGCGCCGGCGACCCCAGCGCCGGCGTGACTCCGCCCTTCGCCGTCGCCGTCGCCGTAGTGGGCCAGGAACAGCTCTTCGAGCGAGGGCTCGCGGCTGAGCAGCTCGCGCACGCCCGAGGCGGCAAGGACCTTGAGCAGCGGCTCGACCGTGCCGCGCACCTGCAGTCGCACCACGCGCCCGTCCCGTTGCACCGCCGTCACGCCGGGAACGCCGCCGAGATCGGGCACGCTCCCGTCGAAGGTCGCCTCGACCGTCAGGGCGGAGAGGTGGCGCAGTTGCGCCATCGTGCCCACCTCGACCAGCGCGCCCTCGCGTAAGATGGCGACGCGGTCGCACAGCGCCTCGACCTCGCTCAGGATGTGCGACGAGAGAAAGATCGTCTGGCCGCGCTCACGGGCCTCGCCGACGCAGTGGCGGAAGGCCTGCTCCATGAGCGGGTCGAGCCCGGCCGTCGGTTCGTCCAGAAGGAGCAGCTCGGCGCGTGTCATGAGGGCGGCGATCAGGATCACCTTCTGGCGGTTGCCCTTGGAGTAGACGCGGACCTTCTTGGAGGGATCGAGGGCGAAGCGCTCGACGAGCTCGTCGCGATAGGCGGGATCGACCTTGCCCTGCACGCGGCCGAGCAGGTGGAGGGTCTCGGCGCCGGTCAGCGAGGGCCACAGGTTGGCCTCGCCGGCGACGTAGGCCAGCCGGCGATGGGCCGCGACGGCCTGGCTCTGGCAGTCGAGCCCGAAGATCTCGGCGCGTCCCCTCGTCGGGCGGATGAGGCCGAGCAGGAGCCGGATCGTGGTCGTCTTGCCGGCGCCGTTGGGCCCGAGGTAGCCGACGACCTCGCCCTGGGCGAGCTCGAGGTCGAGGTCGTGCAGGGCATCTGTGTCGCCGTAGCGCTTGGAAAGCCCCTGGGTGCGAATGGCGATCGTCTCCACCGCTGCTACATCCTTTCCGTCGTCGCGGCCGCGCTCAGCTCGTGACGCCGGCCGGCCGGTTCGCGCAGGGCGGCGACCAGCTCCAGCAGCCACTCGCGCAGCCCTTCGAGGTCGAACAGGGCGAGCGAGCCCTCGGCGGCGCCGAGGATGCGCTCGCTGGCGAGCTCAGCGGCGCGCGACCCCGCGAGCAGCTCGTCGACCAGCTTCCGGGGCTCGCCTTCACCGAGGAGCAGCGGCATCATCCACTCGCCAAGGCCATCCCAGAGCCACATGGTCGCGCGGGCCGCCCAGCCCGGGTCGGCCACCGCGAAGCTACCCTCGGCCTTGCCCTGCGCGACGATACCGGCGAGCAGCGGCTGGAACGCCGCGCGCGAACTCTGGAGCTTGAGGCGCAGGGCCTGGTTCTCGTCGGCGTAGAGCACGCGCGAGTAGGTCTCGGCGAACTCGAGGTTGTCGCGCTTCCAGCCCCACATCATGGTGACCACCGCGCGGAACCGGGCGGCCGCGTCGCCCGGCGTGTCGTCGAGCAGGCGCTCGGCCGCAGCGAGAAGCGCGCCGACTTGTCGTTCGGCGACCTGGGCAAGCAGATCTGCCTTGGAGGCGAAGTAGTGGTAGAAGGTGCCCTTGGCGACCTGCGCCGCGTCGGTGATGTCCTGCACGGCGACGCGCTCGTAGCCTCTCGTCAGAAAGAGGTGCAGGGCGACGTCGAGCAGCTCGGCCCGGCGATCGTCGGCGTTCTTCACGACACGAGTCTTCATCTCGCAGGTCTCCTCGGTCTGTCGGCGCCCGCTCGGCCGAACGCGGATGATCGACCGCCCGCGGCGACGCGGGGCGATCGACGAGCTGCCTCTCTGCTGACTGACGGTCGGTCACTGACCGACCGTCAGTCATTCTACCACCGCGGACCAATGTCGCAACGGCCGGCGACGACTCCGGCGGTCCTCCTGTAGTATCGCGGTC
>DATIYD010000184.1:0-3224 GCA_035517975.1 Thermoleophilia bacterium
CTCTCCGGCCTCGAGCTCGACCACGACATCGAGATCGTCTTCACCGGCAACCGCGGCGGCGAGAAGCTCGACGAGAAGCTCTTCAACGACGGCGAAGAGGTCGTCGGCACAAGCCATCCCAAGATCGCCATGGCAGTGCGCCGGCCGCTGCCCCGGTCGCTGCTGCGCCAGGAGCTCGCCCGCCTGCGCGAGGCGCTCGACGCCTCCGACGTCGACGAGGCGCTGCGCCTGGCCGGCGACCTCGTGCGCGTGAGCGCTCCCGCGACGGCGCCGGCCCCGGCTTCGCCGGCGACGACGGCCCTCGAGACCCCCGCCGCGCCGCAGCCCGCCGCGCCGCTGCCCGCCGCGCAGCAGCCCGCCGCGCCGCACCCTGCCGCGCCTGAAGACGACGGGCGCGAGACCGCGGCCGCCGACGCCGCGTCACACCGGTAGGTCCGCCCTGACCAGCCTCCTTCTGGCCAAGCTCTGCCTCGTCGGGCTGCTCGCCACCCTCCTCCTGCTGTTCCTGGACGTGCCCCGGGCCGCGCTGCCGCGACGCCTCATCTTCGCCGCCCTGGTCGCCTTCACCGTCCTGCTCTTCGGCTCAACGCTCGAGGCCCTGCGCTCGAGCGGTCCGACGGCGGGCCGCATCCTCCATCACCTGACGCTGTTCGGCGTGGCCGGCCTCTGCCTCGCCGTGTTCCTGGCGGCGGCCGCCTGGCTCGCCTACCGCTACCCCGACTGGGCCATGCCGGTCGTGGTCGTGCTCGCGCCCCTGCGCCTCGAGCTGCCGCTCGGCACCAGGAGCAGCGACCTGCTCGTGCCGCTGTATCTCATCCTGCTCGCGGTGGCGATCGCCGAGATCCTCGTCCGCGACCGCTTGCGCGTGCCCGAGGGCCGGCGCACCGACCCGGTGCGCATCGCGCTCGCCGTGATGGTCGCCGTGATCGGCCTCTCGTCGCTGTGGGTAGGGCACGGCTACGTGACCGACGTCAAGGCGTTCGCCGACGCGCTCATCAAGCTCTTCGCCTTCTATCTGCCGTTCGTCGTGCTCTACTACGTCGTCTACCGCTACGCCGCCGACGTGGGCAAGCTGTCGCGCCTGCTGACCACCTTCGTCGCCGCCGGCGCGGTGCTGGCCGTCATCGGCCTCATCGAGGTGCCCACGCATCTGGTGATCGTCAATCGCGCCGCCGCCGCGCACGCGCGCGCCCTTGGCCAGCCGTTCCGGGCGAACTCGCTGTTCTTCGATCCCAACGTCTTCGGCCGGTTCCTCGCCCTCGTCGTCATCGTCGGCACCGCACTCTATCTGGCGGCCCGCCTGCGCGAGCCGAGCGCCGCGCGGACGCGCGCCTTGCGGCTCATCGCCATCGCCGTCGGTCTGGCCGCCGCGGCCCTCATCGCGACCGTCTCGCGCTCGAGCGTGACCGGCCTGCTGATCGGCGGCGTCGTGCTGGAGATGGCCTGGCTGGGGCGCCGCAAGGGCGGCGTCGTGGCGCTCATCACGGTGCTCGTGCTGCTGGCCGGCGTGGGCGGCTTCACCGCCCTGCGTCTGCCCACGCAGCTGCCGAGCAGGGTCCTCTCGGTCAAGGGCCTCAACAAGATCACGTCGGGGCGCGTCTACCTGATCCAGGCCGGCGGCCGCATGTTCCTGAAGCATCCGCTGGCCGGCCTCGGGCTCGCCAGCTTCCCGGTCGCGTACCCCTCGTTCCGCGGCAAGCCGACCGAGAGCCTGGCCGTGCGCGACAGCCACACGACGGTCATGACGGTCGCCGCCGAGCAGGGCCTCATCGGCCTCGCCGCGCTGACCGGCCTGCTGGTCACCTTCTTCGCCACGACGCTGCACAAACGGCGCTTCGGCGCCGACCGGCGCCTCTACCTCTGGCAAGCGGCCCTCGTCGCGGGCGTGCTCTCGGTGTTCGTGCACAGCATGACCTACAACGCCTTCTTCGAGGACCCCTACACGTGGCTGTTCATGGCGCTCGCCTCTGCGGTCGTGACCCAGGTCGTGCTGGTCGATCCGCTGGCCCTCGTGGCCGGCGACGGCGACGCTGCCGACGCCGCGGTCGCGACGGGGCGGCGGCGGGTGCTGCGGCGGCCGCCGCCGACGCCGAGCCCGTCGAGTCGCACCGGCTCGCTCTAGGCGGCCGGCCCGGCTCCCGCTCGGGCCGGCCCGGCTCCCGCTAAGCGGCCAGCCCCACGCGCTCGCTTTGCTTTCGACCCTGGGCGAAGAGACGGATCATCTGCGCGCAGAACGCGGGCAGGTCGCCCGGGTTGCGGCTCGAGACGACCGCGCGGTCGACCACGGTCTCCCTGTCGACCCAGTGACCGCCGGCGTTGCGGATGTCGGTCTTCACACTCGGGTACGAGGTCATCGTGAGACCGTTCACGATCCCGGCCTCGACCATGGTCCAGGGACCGTGACAGATGACCGCGATCGGGACGCCGGCGCGAAAGCACTCGCGCACGAAGCTCACGGCCTGCTCGTTCATGCGCAGCTTGTCGGGGTTGGCGACGCCGCCCGGCAGCACGAGCCCCTCGTACTCGCCGGCTTCGACCTGGTCGACGGTGCGATCGACGGTCACGAGGTCGCCTTTCTCGGCGTGGTCCATGGCCTGTACCTGGCCGTCGTGGATCGAGACCAGGTCGATGCGGGCGCCGGCCTCGCGAAGGGCGTCGAGCGGCTGCATGAGCTCTGACTGCTCGACCCCGTCGGTGAACAGGATAGCGATGCGCTTGTCGTGGAGCTCGTCTGACATGGGGCATCCTCCGGTCGAAGGCTTGGCTTCTCGCACGTCACTGAAGACATGAAACGTTCCCGCGCCCGACCGTCCGACGCCGTTTGCGAGGGTCGGGCGCGATAGGATCGCAGGTGGTGGCCTTTGCCGGTCGCCGCGGCGGCCCTGGCCGGTCGCTGCGACGGCCGGCGGCCGCCGCCGCAAACCGAGGCGAGGAGGTACGGCGGTGACGCATCCGAGCTTCTCCCTGTTGGGGCTCGCCGGCAGCCTGCGGCGCGAGTCCTACAACCGCGCGCTGCTGCGCGCCGCCGGGGGCCTGCTGCCGGCGGGGGTGACGTTGCACACCTTCGAGCGGCTCGGCGAGATCCCGCCCTACAGCGACGACGTCCGCCTGCGCGGCTTGCCCGACCCGGTGGCCGATCTGTGGCAGGCGATCGCCGAGGCCGACGCGCTGCTCGTCGCCACACCGGAGTACAACTACGGCCCGCCCGGGGTGCTCAAGAACGC
>DATIYD010000185.1:0-2135 GCA_035517975.1 Thermoleophilia bacterium
TTCGGCACCAACGACCTCACGCAGATGACGCTCGGCGTCAGCCGCGACGACGCCGGCAAGTTCCTGCCGCTCTACACCAGCGAGGCGCTCGAGATCTGGCCGGCCGACCCGTTCGCGACGCTCGACCAGGAGGGCGTGGGCCAGCTCGTCGAGATGGGCGTCAAGAAGGGCCGCTCGACGCGACCCGACCTGAAGGTCGGCATCTGCGGCGAGCAGGGCGGCGACGCCGAGACCGTGAAGTTCTGCCACCGGGTCGGCATGAACTACGTGAGCTGCTCGCCGTTCCGCCTGCCGGTGGCGCGCCTGGCCGCGGCCCAGGCCGCGATCGAGGAGCGAGGCGAGCTCGAGCTCGAGAAGTAGGACGGTAAGCGGGGAGGGGGCGGCGACTTCGTTTGACGGGGTCGCCGCCCCCTCTGCGACAAGGGAGACGCCACGCCGATCGCAGCGACACCACACACGACGACCGACGGCCGGACGCTGCTCGTGCGTCCGGCCGTCGGCGCCGACGCGCGCGCCGTCAGCGCCCAGATCGACGCGGTGGCCGCCGAGCCCGACGTGCCGCTGCTGGCCACGCCGGGCAGCATCAGCCTGCGCGACGTGCGCACCCTGATCGCCAAAAGCGCGCGCGACCCGCGCGGCGCGTTCTTCGTGGCCGAGGTCGACGGCCAGATCGCCGGCAACCTGGGGGGGTCGGGCCTGAGCTTCGCGCCCTCGGCCCACGTGTTCGAGTTCGGCATGTCGGTGGGCGCCGCGTACCGCGGCCTGGGCGTCGGCTCGGCCCTGCTCGAGACGCTGCTCGCCTGGGCGCGCGAAGCGGGCTTTGCCAAGGTGATGCTCTCGGCCTTCCCGCACAACCAGCGGGCGATCGCCTTCTACGAACGTCACGGGTTCACGCATGAGGGCCGGCGCGTGCGCCAGTTCCGCCGCGAGGACCGCTTCTACGACGAGCTCCTCATGGGCCGCTGGATCGGGCCCGACCCGTTCGACGGGGTCTGAGCCCGTGAAGCGCTACGGGCGCTTGTTCATCGCGATCGGCTGGCTCATCCTGCTGCCGGTGCCGTTCCTCGTGTTCTGGTGGGCCGGCTTGATCAAGATCAGCCGCGCCCAGGGCGCCCTGATCGAGCACGGCGCCCTGCACGACACGACCTCGCCGGGGGTGTGGGCCGTCCTTGCCGTCGTGTATCTTGTGTGGGTCGTGGGCCTGACGGTGGGGAGCATCTGGGCGTTCGACCACCTCGGCTACCACTACCAGGCCTACGACAGGCCCCGGCGTCCCACGCGCCGCGAGCGGCGGCGCCGGCGCGCCGGCGTCAAGTATCAGCAGGCGCGCCAGGTGGCCCAGCGCGACGCCCTGCGCGAGATCGCAGACGAGTCGCGTCGCGCGGCGCGCGAGACAGACGAGGGCGCGGGCGGGGCGGCCGGCCGGCGTCCGCCCGGCAACGCGGCGGGCGGCGGTGCCGGACCCGACGCCGGCACGGCCGGCGGACAAGGGCACGACGCCGGCACGGCCGGCGACGACGAAAGGCGGTAGTCCTGGCGCGCATCGCCAAAGCGAGCGTCGAACGGGTGGTGGCCGCGGCCGACATGCTCGAGGTCGTCGGCCAGTACACGCAGTTGAAGAAGGCCGGCGCCAACTACATGGGCCGCTGCCCCTTCCACGAAGAGAAGACGCCCTCGTTCTCGGTCGATCCCGGCGAGAAGCTCTACTACTGCTTCGGCTGCGGCGAGGGCGGCGACCTGCTCTCCTTCGTCGAGAAGAAGGAGAACCTCGACTTCGCCGGCGCGGTCGAGGCGCTGGCCGACCGCTTCGGCGTGCAGCTCGAGTACGAGCAGTCGAGCGGTCGCGCCGACGCCGACCGCAAGCGCCGCGACCGCCTGCGCAAGCTGCTCGAGCTCACCTGCGCCTACTACGAGCGCGTGCTGTGGGATTCGCGGGCGGCGCAGGCCGCCCGCGCCTACCTGACCACGCGCGGCCTGAACGAAGCGGTCTGCCGCGAGTATCGCCTCGGCTACTCGCTGCCGGGCTGGAGCAACCTGCGCGACGCCGCCGCCAGGAAGGGCTTCACCGAGCGCGAGCTCACCGACGCCGGCCTGGTCGTGCCCGGCAAGAAGGGCGGCGTCTACGACCGCTTCCG
>DATIYD010000186.1:0-2480 GCA_035517975.1 Thermoleophilia bacterium
TGTCGTTGAAGGCGACGGCGCCCATGGGGATGTAGCCGCCGGTGATGCCCTTGGACACGCACATGACGTCGGGCACCACGTTCCAGTGGTCGATGCAGAACATCGTGCCGGTGCGGCAGAAGCCGCACATGACCTCGTCGGCGATCATGGCGACGTCGTACTTCGTGCAGATCTCGCGGATCAGCGGCCAGTAGGTGTCGGGCGGCACGAGGAAGCCCGAGGCGCCCAGTTCCGGCTCGGCGATGAAGGCGGCGATGTTCTCGGGACCTTCGTCCTGGATCACGGTCTCGAGGAAGCGCGCGCAGCGCGTGTCGCAGCTCGGGTACTCGAGGCCGAACGGACACCGGTAGCAGTAGTAGGCCGGGATCTTCAGGTAGCCCGGCGCCTCGGGCCCGTAGCCGGCCTGCATGGCCGGGATGCCGGTCAGGTTCATCGGCCCGTTGCCCGTGCCGTGATAGCTCATGTAGAGGCTGATCACCTTGCGCTTGGTGGGCTGCCCGAGAGCCGTGAAGTAGCGGCGCACCAGACGGATGGCGGCGTCGGTCGACTCGCCGCCGCCCGAGGTGAACCAGAAATGGTCGAGGTCGCCCGGCGTGACCGAGGCGAGCTTCTCGGCGCATTCGACCATCGGCGTGCTCGAATGCCCGTAGTACTGGCCGACGTGCTGCAGCTTGTCAAGCTGTGCCTTGACCGCGTCGATGATCTCGCGCCGGCCGTGTCCGAGGTTGGCGCTGACCATCTGCGACGACGCGTCCAGGTACTCCTTGCCCTCGGTGTCGCGCAGCACGATGCCCTCGGCGGAGTCGTAGATCACGCCGAGCGTCTCGCCGAGCGGGATCTGGGCGTGCAGGATGTGCTCGCGGTCGTACGTGACGAGCTGTTCGGTTCGCGCGCTGGTCATGGCTCCCTGCGACCCTTCCTTTCGAGCGTCGATTGCCGGACGGACGGGGCCACGCTCACCTCCCCTGACGTAAAACGATTTATATGGATAGAAAACGATTTCCCTGCCGCTGTCAAGCCAGCGCTTTGCCTTACGAGGAGTAGTCCTGCTCCAGAGGCAGGATCTGGATCTGCGTGGTGTTGACCACGCGCGGCTGAACGAGCGCGTAGGCGACCGCGTAGGCGATGTGCTCGGGCGACAGGGCCTCGATCTTCTCGAGGTCGTGCTTGCCCTCGGGCAGCGCGTGGATCAGCGGCGTGTCGACCAGACCGGGTTCGATCTGCGTGACCCGCACGCCGTAGGCCAGGGCCTCTTTGCGCAGCGCCCCGGCCATGCCGGCGATCGCCCACTTGCTGGCGATGTACATGGGCTCGCCCACGTAGGTGACGCGCCCCGAGATCGAGGCCATGACGACGATGTGGCCGTCGTTCTGGGCCTTCATGTACGGCAGCGTAGCGCGGATGATGTAGGCCGTGCCCAGGACGTTGGTCTCGATCATGCGCTGCCAGTCGGCAGGATCGGCGTCGGACATGTTGCCCTCGATGTCGATGCCGGCGTTGGGCACCGTGAAGTCGATCTTGCCGTAGGCATCGACGCAGGCCTTTGCCAGGCGCTCCATGTCGGCGTAGACGCGCACGTCGCCGGCGAAGCCGATGGCCGTGCCGCCGGCCGCCTCGATCTTCGCGACCAGGCGGTCGAGGTCGGCCTGCGTGCGCGCGCAGCAGACGAGACGCGCGCCCAGGCCGGCGAGCTCGACGGCCACGGCCTCGCCGATGCCCTTGCCGGCGCCGGTGACGATGCCGGCCCGCCCGGTCAGATCGAACTCAAGCATGCTTGTCTCCCCTCGTCGCCTCCGGCCGCGCGGGGCCGGTGGTCATTGATCATTCGCCGTCGCCGTGATCGATCGCGGCGGAGCCGGGCCGCCTCATGAGGCACCGGCGAAGATCACGGCCTTGAGCTCGGTGAACTCCTCGATCCCGATGTCGCCGATCTCGCGGCCGATGCCGCTCTGCTTGTAGCCGCCCCAGGGCAGCCCGAGCGGCGCGCAGGCCCAGGTGTTGTTGACGAACACGGTGCCGGCGCGCACGGCCTTGACGTAGCGCTCGGCCTTGGCTTGATCGCTCGTCCAGACCGCCGCCGTGAGACCGAAGACGGTGTCGTTGGCGATGCGGATGGCTTCTTCCTCAGTGTCGAAGGGGATCACCACGAGCACCGGCCCGAAGATCTCCTCCTGGGCGATCCGCATCTTGTTGTCGACGTCGACGAAGACGGTGGGCTCGTAGAAGAAGCCCTTGCCGGCGATGCGCTTGCCGCCGCAGGCGACGGTGGCGCCCTCGGCGAGGCCGATCTCGACGTAACGCTCGACGACCGCGAGCTGCTCGGCCGACGACAGCGGGCCCATCTCAGAGGCCGGGTCGAGGCCGGGGCCCACGTGCAGCCCGGCGGCATGACGTACGACCTCGGCCACGAAACTGTCGGCGATCGAACGCTCGACCAGCAGCCGCGAGCCGGCGCAGCAGGCCTGGCCCGAGTTGCCGAA
>DATIYD010000187.1:0-3458 GCA_035517975.1 Thermoleophilia bacterium
ACCCAGCGCACCGGGTTGCTCACCGCCTTCTTGCCCGCGCACAGCTTGAGGTTGAGACCGGGGATCTCGAGGATGTCCTGAACGGTGATCATGTCGGTTCGCCGCCCCTTTGCTCACGCGTGGTCGCCGTCTGGTGACGCATCATTCTACCTTCTGTCCAACCACAAGGCGAGTGGGCGGTTCGGATTGTCCAAGGCGGCGCACGCCGCCCACGCGGGCGGCCCCGCCGGCGCCTTCAGGCTTTGGCGTCGGCCTCGACCACGACCGCGCTGCCGTAGGCGATCACCTCGGTCATGTTCTGCATGAGCTCGGTGGCGTCGTAGCGCACGCCCAGGATGGCGTTCGCGCCCATCTGGTCGGCGTGAGCGGTCATGATCGCGAAGGCTTCGGCGCGGGCCTGCTCGCACATCTCCACGTACTCGTCGATGCGTCCGCCCCCCAGCGAGCGAAAGCCGGCGGCGATCTGGCTGCCGAGGTGAGCCGAGCGCACGGTCACGCCGCGCACCACGCCCAGGTTGCGCACCACGTGACAGCCCGGCATCTCGAACGTCGTCGAAGTCCACGCGTAGTCCACGACACACCCTCCTTGCGGCGGCGCGCCCCCGTGGGGCGCGCCTCGCTTCGCTTCGTTACCCGCCCTCCGTTGTCGGTCGCGGCGGCGCTCGGCCTTAGTCGATGGCGAAGATCTGGTAGTCGGCCTGACAGGGCGGGCCGGCGCAGACGTGCAGGCGGCGCTCGTCGAGGTCGCAGATGATGCTGCCCACCGTCATGCCCTGCTCGGCCTTGGCCACGTCGGGCTCGGGGTGCCCGCAGATGCAGTCGTGCGGCGTGGGCTCGTGGCAGCGCAGGACGCGGGCCACGAGATCGACCGGATCGTCGCCGTGGTCGAGCCCCGCGGCGAGCATGTCCTCGGCGGTGCGCAGCCGGGTGCGCGACTCCTCGTCGTGAGAGCCCTCGAAGGACGCCATCTCGGGGGCGACGTAGTGGTTGGTGTGCGCCATGTAGCCGCGGGCGCCGTGATCTGCCAGGGCGCTCGCGGTGGCCGACGACTCGACGTCCCAGAGCCGTCCGGCGGTGTCGGCGAAGAACTGGTTGGTGCCGCGCGCCCGGGCCGCCGGCAGGCCGCGCTCGCGAGCCTCCTCGAGGGTTGCGGCCTCCATGGTCGCACGGCGCACGAAGACGTTGGGGATACCCAGCCGGTTGTCGGTGGAGTGCACGAAATTGCTCACGTTGCCGATGCCGTGCGAGTTCAGCCCGACGATCGGCAGGTAGGCGGCTCCGGCGAAGGCCAGCAGGCGGGTGCCATCGGGCCCGGTCAGGTCGAAGAGCACGTTGTTGGGGGCGTCGATCACGTACCAGTCCATGTTGTGACCGACGATGTGACGCCCCTGCGAGACGACGGCGACCGCCGTGCAGCCCGGCGCGAGCGGCTGGGCGCCGACGACGGGCTCGCTCGCGGTGAACTCCTCGCCGCAGTTGGGCACGAGCAGGGCGCTCGCCGCCACGCCGGCGCCCTCGGCCATGCCCTCGAGCTCTTCGACGGCGTGCGGGGTGAAGGCTCGCGCGTACCGCAGATAGGCGGTGGCCTCGAGCTCGGCTGCGCCGAACTCGAGGCCGCCGCTCATGGCGACGAAGTTCTCTGTGAAGAAGGCAAGCGAGGCCCGGATCTGCGCCCGCGCCGCCTCGCCGACCTGGCGGCCGATCTCACGGTACGAGCCCTGGGCGCGCACGGAGACGAAGGGGATCGCCATAGAGGAGCTCCTTTCGCTCGCCCCGCTTGTGTTCGGGCGGTGCGCCGCTCGCTGGTGCGTCCTAGCTGTGACCGTTCAGCCGCAGGCAGGCGGCATAGTGGCTGCCGCGGATCTGCACGTCGTCGGGCTCCTGCTGCGAGCAGATGTCCATGACCTCGGGGCAGCGCGGGTGGAACCGGCAACCGGTCGGGATGGCCGCCGGGTTGGGCGTCTCGCCGGTCAGGATCGTGTGCTCGCGCTTGGCCGTGGGGTCGGGCACCGGGATGACCGAGATGAGGGCCTTGGTGTACGGATGCTGCGGGTTGGCCACCACCTCTTCGGTCTCACCGATCTCGACGATCTTGCCCAGGTACATGACGGCGATGCGGTCGGAGATGACCCAGGCCAGAGAGAGGTCGTGGGTGATGAACAGGTAGGTGACCCCGAGCTCTTTCTTGTGTTGCACCATGAGCTTGAGGATGTCGTTGCGGATGGAGACGTCGAGACTCGCCACCGGCTCGTCGGCGACGATCATGTCGGGCTCGAGCACGATCGCGCCGGCGATGCAGACGCGCTGGCGCTGGCCGCCGGAGAGCTCATGGGGATAGCGATACAGGTAGTCGCGAGCGGGCCGCAGCCCGGCCTCTTCGAGGGCGCGCACGACGCGCTCCTCCTTTTCGCGCTCGTTGCTCGTCAGGTGGTTGACCAGCAACGGCTCGGCGACGATGTCGAAGATGGTGTGCTTGGGGTTGATCGCGTTGTAGGGGTCCTGAAAGATGATCTGGCAGTTGCGCCGGTAGTCGCGGATCGCGCCCGGCGTGAACTTGCCCACCTCGAGACCCTTGTAGAAGATCTGGCCGCCGGTCTGCTTCTCGAGGCCCAGCAGCGTGCGCCCGGTCGTGGTCTTGCCGCAGCCCGACTCGCCGACTAAGGCGAGGATCTCGCCGGCCCCGATCGTGAACGAGATCGAATCGACCGCCCGCACCCAGCGCTTCTCGGTGGAGACCATCGAGCGGAAGAAGGTCTGGCGCACGGGAAAGAAGACCTCGAGGCCGCGGATGTCGTAGAGGTCGGCGCCGGTGACCGTGGCGCCGCGCAGCTCCTTGCGGCCGATCGCGCCGCCCCTGACCTTCTCGCGATCGAGGGCGGGATCGGTCACGACCCCGACGCCCTTGGGGCTCTCGTCCATGTCAGGCCACCTTCCAGCAGCGCGCGAAGTGCCCGGCCGAGACCGCGACCATCTCCTGGTCGGATTCGATGCACTTCGGCTCGCCCTCGGAGCAGCGCGGGTAGAAGCGGCAGCCCGGGGGCGGGTTCAGGAGGTTGGGCGGGTCGCCGGCGATCGAGCTCACCATCTCGCGCGTCTCGTGGATGTTGGGGAAGGCGCGGATGAGCTGCTTGGTGTAGGGGTGCGAGGCGTTGGTGAAGATGTCGGTCGTCGTGCCCGCCTCGACCACCTTGCCGGCGTACATGATGACGCCCTTGTCGCAGGTCTCGGCCATGACCGACAGGTCGTGGCTGATGAGGATGAACGAGAGGTCGAGCTCGTGGCGCAGGCGCTCGATCAGATCGAGGATCTGGGCCTGCACCATGACGTCGAGCGCCGTGGTGGGCTCGTCGCCGATCACGAGCTTGGGGTTGCAGGCCAGGGCCATGGCGATCATGGCGCGCTGGCGCATGCCGCCGCTCATCTCGTGGGGGAACTCGGTGACCCGCTTGGGGTTGATG
>DATIYD010000188.1:0-5118 GCA_035517975.1 Thermoleophilia bacterium
TTCATGTACAACTTCCTCACCATGGGCGTCATCTTCCCGTGGACGTTCGTGTGGGCGCCGCAGGCGTTCCCGGGCGTCTCGGTGTGGCTGGCGTGCGTCTTCGCCACGCTGCTCGAGCTGCCCATCGCCCTGGCCTACTGCTGGATGGCGACGGCCATGCCGCGGTCCGGTGGCGACTACGTCTTCCAGAGCCGCGTGCTCGGCGGCTCCATCGGCTTCCCGATCGTGATGAGCGGCTTCGTCATCTGGATCCTGCAGTGGCTGTCGCTGGCCGGCTGGCTGTTCTGCACGCTGGGCCTCTCGCCCATGCTCATGGGTCTGGGCGTCCACTACCAGAGCCAGCATCTCGTGAGCGCCGCCGTGTGGGTGCAGTCGAAGCCGGGTCTCATCACCGTCTCGATCTGCGGCATGGCCGCCATGGCGGCGCTGCTGGTGACGGGCTTCAAGAACTACGTCCGCCTGCAGTACTTCATGTTCGCCGGCACCGGGATCCTGGTGCTGATCATGCTGATCCAGTTCCTGCGTACCTCCCCGTCGTCGTTCGCCGTGGCCATGAACCACTTCTCCGGCTTCGTCGACAAGAACCCGGACTACTACAGGTGGATCCAGAGTGACGTGACCAAGGGCGGCTTCACCCTGGGCCACAAGTTCGCACTGGGGGCCACGCTGCTCGCCGCGCCGATCGCCTGGACGAGCACGCAGTGGGCCACCTACAGCGTGGAGCAGGGCGGCGAGATCAAGGGCGCCCGCGTCTTCAAGAACCAGATCTTCATCATCGTCGGCTCGCTGATCGCTGTCGGCATCGTGCTGGCTCTGATCGCCGCAGCCGAGCAGAAGGCCGTGGGCACCGGCTTCTTCCAGGCGGTCTCCGCTTCCTACTACGGCGGCTTCAGCGGCTCGGGTAACGGCATCGGCTCCGTGCTGCCGTTCCCCGGCACGTTCGCCATGATCATCTCGCCCAACCCGATCCTCGTGGTGCTCGTCGGCCTCAGCTTCATGCTGGCCTCGCTGCAGATCACCTGCAACTGCTACATCGGCGTCACCCGCATCATGGTCGGCATGTCGCTCGACCGCACGCTGCCGGCGTGGCTGTCGAAGATCAACTCGCGCTTCCGCTCGCCGCTGAACGCCCACCTCATCTACTTCCTGCTGGGCGTGGCGTGGCTCGTGGGCTACACGTACGTCTCGTCGTGGGCCAAGCTGACGCTCGGCGTCACCTTCGCCGCCGGGTACGTGTTCGTCGTCAGCAGTCTCGCGGCGGCTCTTCTGCCGTATCGCGCCAAGGCGCTGTACGAGGCGGCTCCGGGCTCGCAGTACAAGCTCGGCGGCGTGCCGCTGGTGACCATCTTCGGCCTCATCGGCTTCGTGCTCGGCGTCATCGCCTCGGTGGCCTTCCTGTGGAACACGGGCTACGGCCTGCGCGGCGAGAAGCCGTACTGGGGTTACATCGTCGTGGCCGGCATCTTCCTCGCCTGCCTCGTCGGCTACTGGATCAGCCGTCTGTACCAGCGCGGCAAGGGCATCGACGTGTCCTACGCGTTCCTCGAGGTGCCGCCCGAGTGACCGGCCGGCGCTAGACGGTTCACGGCATCAACAGGCCGCGAACGCCGCCGGCCCTGCGGCCCGCGGCGTTCGCGGCCCTTCACGAGCACCAGGAGATGGATCAGACACATGAGCGACATCACGCCGGACCAGGTGATCGCGCAGATCGACGAGTGGCGGAACGCGACCGTGCGCTGCGAGGTGCTCGGCGGCGGCATCACCAACCACAACTTTCTGATCACGGTCGACGGCGAGGCCGGCCGGCCCGGCGTCGGCAAGTTCGTGCTGCGCATCCCCGGCGACGGCACCGACACCTTCATCGACCGCGAGCGGGAGCACCGCAACCACGTGGCCGCGGCGGCCGCCGGCGTGACGCCTCCGGTGCTGCACCTGATCCAGCCGGGCTACTGCTCGATCGTGCCCTTCATCACCGGCGAGACCATGCACCCGGAGACGATCGCAGGGCACCCCGACCGCCTGCGGCTCATCGTCGAGGCCGTCCGCACCTACCACGACAGGGCCCTCTTCGACAACGAGATCCGCGTTTTCGACATGATCCGCGACTACACGCGCATGGCGGTCGAAGCCGGCGCTCCGCGCCCCGAGCAGACCGAGTGGATGCTCTCCGTCGGGCGGCGCATCGAGCAGGCCATGCAGCGCGACGAGCCGGCGGCGGTCGCCTGTCACAACGACCTGCTCTCCGAGAACTTCATCCTCACGCCCGAGGGCCGTATGTGGGTGATCGACTGGGAGTACGGCGGCATGACCGACCCCTACTTCGACCTCGGTGACTTCTGCGTGGAGCACCCGCTCACGGCCGACGAGGAGAAGTTCGTGCTCAACGCCTACTGCGGCGGCATGGACGAGCACCGCTACGCCCGCATGATGCTGCACAAGCTGGTCGCAGACCTCTGGTGGAGCATCTGGGCGATGATCCAGTGCCGGGTCTCCACGATCGACTTCGACTTCTACGAGTACGGCACCAACCGCATCGCCCGCTTCTGCGACAACGCCGCGCACACCGACTTCGAGGCCTGGCTCGACGAGGTCTGAGGGCTCCGGGCCCTACCTCGGGCTGCCGGCCAGCCGCCCCCCGGCGTTCCCCGGCAGCCAGATGGCACGAGCCCGGATGAAACGGCGAGGGCCGGAGCCGCCATCTGGCGGCCCCGGCCCTCGCCTTGTTGCCTGCTCCTCGAGCATCCCCCTACCGAAGCCGGCAGGATCGGTGCGAGGCGGCTGCGAAGAGCTCGTCTCGCGCGTTCTTACGAATGCAGCCCGGTACGCTTCTTGAACTGCTCGACTGAGTTGATCTCGATGTCGAGCAGCTCGGCGATGCGCACCTTGGCCGCGATGCCCTTGGCGACGCCCGGCACGCCGGTGACCACGCCGATGTCGAGCTCTTCACGCAGGTTGCGCATGACGAGCGGGTCGGAGAGGTCGAGCGGCGTGACGTGCAGCTTGTCGGCCACGTACTTCTTGGCTTCCGTGATCCTCATCTTCTTGAGCTCCATACGGGCCACCAGATCTCCGGCGGCCCGGATGCCACCCATCGACGAGGCCAGCAGATGCGCCATGTGCATGCCGGCTGGATCGCCTGTACCCACCTATAACCCGTCGCAGCGGCCGATCTCGACCATGGCGGCGCTCGCCCTGGTCACCGCATCGACGGCGGGAGTCTCGAACATGGGCACCCCGCCGACGCCCATGCCGACGTTGGCGTGGACCGGGATCTTGGCGATCTCGGTGCAGGCCTTGACGAAGGTCACGGCACGCGACAGGTTCCAGGGGATCGAGCGCTTGGTGTTGGTGTTGACGACCGGCCCGAAGATGGCCGTGCCGGCCTTCTCGCAGAGCTGGAGCTGCTGGTGCGGCCACAGGCCGGCCAGGCGCACGCCGTCGTACTCGAGCTCGCCGTGGAAGCCGAGGACCATCTCGGCCGACATGCCGATCTCGACGGGCAGGCCGGTCTTCCCGGCGACGTGCTCGGTCGTCTGAAGAACGGCCAGGAACTCGGCGTCGCCGGTGGAGGCCACGGTGTCGTAGTCGATGCCGTCGGCGCCCATGTCGAGCATGCAGTCGCTCATCAGGATGCAGTCGTCCTGACAGGCCTGCAGGGCCTCTTCCTGTGTGCGGCGGGCCTCGTCGATCTTGCCCAGGGGCAGCAGGTCGGACGGGTTCTCGTAGGAGCCGTCGGGCCGGTAGTAGAGCCCGAGGTTGGGCATGAAGCCGTACAGGAGCGGGAAGATCGTGGTCTCCTGCAGGAGCTCCATGTGGAGCTGCTCGAGCGCCTTCAGGAAGCGCTGCGGCTTGACGGAGTAGTCGTTGTGCGAGACCTCCATCGAGTCGAAGCCGAGCATCGACTCGAAGAGCCGCACGCCCACCTCGCGGTTGACCGGCGCGACCACGCCGCTCGACATGCGCGACGAGTTCAGGGCGTTGACGCAGCCGTCCTTGGTCATGACGACCTCGTGCCCGCGCTCGACGCCCCAGATGCGGCTGGGACAGGCGAACATGTCGTCCAGGTAGTCGATCTCGTTCTCGGTGAGCGGAGGGATCTTGGCCTTGACGGCGGCCGCCTCGGTGCCCTCCTCGAGCTCGTGGCGCAGCTCGTCACGCGTCATCTCGACGGTGGAGCTGTCGCCCATTCTGGTCAGGATCTTCATAAACGCCTAAACCTTCCTGCTGGTCGGGTCGAGATCACGCGGGGCTCACCAGTCGGAGAAGCCCTCGTTGTACCAGATCTTTGAGGCGCCCTTCTTGGCGCGCTTGTTCCAGGCCTTGGTCTTGGGCTCGGCATCGACCCGCGCGATCATCTTGTCGGCCTGGGCCTTGACACGCTCGCGCATCTCGGGGGTCAGGGCCGGCACGGTGTCGCAGTGCTTCTTGACGCGGTCGAGGTTGAGCTGCGTCGCGGTGTACCAGAAACCCCAGTCGTCGGCGAAGCGCTTGGCGATGTAGTTCTGGTTGATCTTGTGATCGTCGTCGTCGCCGATCTCGCAGGTGACGAACAGGTACTCGATGTCCTTCAGGTCCTTGTCGTTGATCTCGACGATCTGCAGCTTCTGCAGCAGGATGTCGGACAGCGAGACGCTCCAGGGGTCGAGCTCGAGGCGGTCCTTGTAGCTGACCTCGTGGCAGTAGTCGAGCTTGTCGAAGAACACGTCGATCATGGGGACCGGGCCGGCGTAGTAGATGTGCCGGGTCTTGCCGGACATGGCCATGGTCTGCAGGTCGCACTCGTAGCCCATGTCCTTCATGAAGTCCCGCATCTTGCCGCCCGTCTTGCTGTAGGCGGCGTAATCGATGTCGGTGAAGTAGCGCTCACCGAGGCGCTCGAGCCTGGCGTACAGATCGATCTGGTCCGGGAAGTAGTAGTGCAGCGCGAGCGGGCCCATGACCCGCATGATGATGCCGCGCTTCTGGGCTTCCTCGGTCAGGCGCTTGCCCTCGGTCAGGAAGACCTCGGGCTTGGGATAGCGCTCGATCGGGATGTCCTTGGGGAGGATGAACGGCTGTGCCATGTATCGACCTCCTTCTCCAGGTGGCCGCCCCGCGTGACCAAGCTTGCGGCGGCGG
>DATIYD010000189.1:0-4926 GCA_035517975.1 Thermoleophilia bacterium
TCATCCGCCGTCACATGCTCGAGGCGCGTTCGCTCTCCGACGCGCGCGAACGCGCCCTTCTGCCCGAACGCGCCCGCGGATCCAACCACATCATGGCCGACGCCACCCGGGTGCTCGACGTCGAGACCGCGGCGACCGGCGCGGCCGTGCTCGAGGGCGAGCGGCTCGTCCACACGAACCACTACCTCGACCCCGCCATGGCACGCTTCGAGATCTCGACCTCGGTCGGCACCCGCCGGCGCGCGGCGCGGGCGGCCGCCCTGCTCGACGACGGGCTCGCGCGCGGCGACGATCCGCACGACCTGCTGGCGACCATCCTGCGCGATCACGACGGCCTCGGCGAGGCCGTCTCGATCTGCGGGCATCCCGACCTCTCGGTGCCGGTCGGCGAGCGCGACATGACGACCGCGAGCATGATCTGGGACCCGGCGGCCGGCACCGTCGACGTCTGCGCCGGGCTGCCGTGCGAGAACGAGCGGCGCCTGTTCAGCCTGAGCTAGGTGCAGCCGGGAGTGCCCGGCCGGCGGCCGCGCTTCGGCCGGGCGTGGTCGATGCGATAGAATCTGACCTTCCGGTCGCGCCGTCGGCGGCGCGGGCTGCCACCAGAAAACGGGGAGCGAGCAGTGAAGATCGCAGTCATCGGCATGGGATACGTCGGCCTGCCCCTCGCGGTGACCTTCGCCGAGGCAGGCGTCGAGGTCGTCGGCATCGAAGCCGACGAGTCGCGTTGCGGCGCCATCAACGCGGGGTGCTCCTACATCGTCGACGTCACCGACGAGGCCCTGGCTGCGGTCGTCGGCCGCGGTCTGCTGACGGCCACGAGCGACTACGCGGCGACCGAGAGCTGCGCGGCCGACATCATCTGCCTGCCCACACCGCTGAACGCCAATCGCGAGCCTGATCTGTCGCTCGTCAAGAACGCGACGGCCAAGCTCGCCGGTCACATCCAGCGCGGCCAGCTCGTCTGCCTCGAGAGCACGACCTACCCGGGCACGACGCGCGACGAGCTCGCGCCCCTGCTGGAGCACGGCTCGGGTCTCAAGGCCGGGGACGATTTTCACCTCGCCTTCTCGCCGGAGCGGGTCGATCCCGGGCGCGTCGACTACACCACCAAGACCACACCCAAGGTCGTCGGCGGTCTGACGCCGGCCTGCACCGCCAAGGTGCTCGAGGTCTACGGGCAGGCGCTCGACCACCTCGTGCCGGTCACCACCCCCGAGGTGGCCGAGATGACGAAGCTGCTCGAGAACATCTTTCGCAGCGTCAACATCGCCCTCGTCAACGAGCTGGCCATGCTCTGCGACCGTCTCGGCATCGACATCTGGGAAGTGATCGAGGCCGCCGGCAGCAAGCCTTTCGGCTTCATGAAGTTCCAGCCTGGGCCGGGCCTCGGCGGTCACTGCATCCCGATCGATCCCTTCTATCTGTCGTGGAAGGCGCGCGAGGTCGACTTCTGGACCGAGTTCATCGAGCTGGCCGGCAAGGTCAACGAGAACATGCCGTACTTCTGCGTCGCCAAGGTCACGCGCGCGCTGAACTCGCACGGCAAGGCGCTGCAGGGCGCCAAGGCGCTCGTCATGGGCGTGGCCTACAAGGCCGACATCGACGACCTGCGCGAATCGCCGGCCCTGAAGATCATCCGTCAGCTCGACAAGCAGGGCATGGCGGTCGACTACCACGACCCGTTCGTCGCCGAGCTTCCCGTCTTCGGCATGCACTCGGTCGACCTGACCAGGGGCGCCGGCATCAGCGCCTACGACGTGGTGGTCATCGTGACGGCCCACTCCGGCATCGACTACGCCGACGTCGTCAGCAAGGCGCAGCTCGTCGTCGACCTGCGCAACGCCACTGCCGGCCTTGCCGGCGACGGCAAGGTCTGGAAGCTCTGAAGCGACGACGGGCGGCCGAGCGGCCACCCGCAAGGATGGTGACGACTTACGTGAGCGCTGACCCCGTCCGCATCGGCGTCGTGGGCCTCAACTACTGGGGTCCCAACCTGGCGCGCAACGTCGATCGTCTGCCCGGGGCCGAGCTCGCCTGGTGCTGCGACGTAGACGAGAAGGTCCTGGCCCGCGCGGGCGCCCAGTTCCCCGACGCCGCCACCACGACCGACCTCGACCAGGTGCTCGCCGACCCCGCCGTCGAGGCGGTGATCGTGGCCACCTCGGTGCCCACGCACTACGAGCTCGGCAAGCGGGTGCTGCAGGCGGGCAAGCACGCCTTCATCGAGAAGCCGATGGCCGTCACGGCCGCCGATGCCGAGGACCTCGTGCGTACGGCGGCGGCCTGCGATCGGCAGCTCATGGTCGGCCACCTGCTCGAGTACCACCCGGCCGTGCGCAAGGTGAAGGAGCTGCTCGACGCCGGCGAGCTCGGGCGCATCCTGTACGTCTATTCGAACCGCCTCAACCTGGGCAAGGTGCGACCCGACGAGAACGCCCTCTGGAGCCTCGGGCCGCACGACATCTCGGTCATCAACTTCCTGACCGGCGAGGAGCCCGAAGAGGTCTCGGCCCGGGGCGAGTGCTATCTGCAGCAGGGCGTCGAAGACGTGGTGTTCGGCTACATCAGGTATCCCTCGGGCATGATCGGCCACCTCCACGTGAGCTGGCTCGATCCGCACAAGACCCGCAAGATCACCGTCGTCGGCTCCGACAAGATGGCCGTCTTCGACGACATGGACGCCGACCGCAAGGTCACCGTCTACGACAAGAGCGCGGTCGTGCCGCGCTACCAGTCCTACGGCGAGTACGTCACCCTGCGCTTCGGCGACATCCACATCCCGCACCTCGCCAACGACGAGCCGCTCAGGCTCGAGGTCGAGCATTTCGTCGACTGCGTGCGCACCAACCGCACGCCGCTCTCCGACGGTCGCGACGGGCTGAACGTGGTGCGCGTGCTCGAGGCCATGGAGCGCTCGCTGCGGGGCGGCGGCCGGCCGGTCAGGACCGCCGATCTCACCGTGGGCTGATCGGCCGTGGCCCTGCACCCCTCGGAGCTCGCCCACAACCTGCTGCTCGGCACCAACGTGAACCTCGGTGCGGGTGTCGTGTTCGGCGCCAATGTCGTCGTCTACGACGACACCGAGATCGGTGACGGCTGCTTCATCCAGGACGGCGCCGTGCTGGGCAAGGTCCCATCACTGTCGCCCTCGTCCACGGCCAAGCGAGGCGAGCTCGCGCCGCTGCGCCTGGGGCCCGACTGCGTCGTCTCGACCGGGGCGATCGTGTATCGCGGCGTGACCATGGGGACTCGTTGCGTGGTCGGCGACCTCGCCAGCGTGCGCGAGCGTTGTGTGCTCGGTGAGCGCGTCGTCGTGGGCCGCGGCACCTGCGTCGAGAACGACACCACGATCGGCGACCGCACCAGGATCCAGTCCAACGCCTACATCACGGCCTACATGACGATCGAGAGCGACGTGTTCGTGGCGCCTTGCGTGCAGACCACGAACGACAACTTCATGGGGCGCACCGAGAAACGGCACGACCTGATCAGGGGCGCGACCATCCGCCGCGGGGCGCGCGTGGGCGGCGGCGTCGTGCTCTGCCCCGGCATCGAGATCGGCGAAGAGGCCTTCATCGCCGCCGGAGCCGTCGTCACCAGCGACGCGCCTGCCCGCAAGGTGCTCATGGGGGTGCCGGCGCGCGTCGTGCGCGACGTGGCGGCCGAGGAGCTGCTCGAGAACCAGTAGCCTAGGCCGTCGATCGACTTCGTCGTCGCCGCATTAGGCTGGCGTGACCTCGTCGCGCGGCTAATCTCGGCCGAGCGCGGCCAGGTGCGTCTCCAGGCGAGGACCACCCTTCGGTAGCCCCAGCTTGCGCCGCACGTTCGCGCGGTGAAAGGCGACCGACGAGGGCGAGATGTGCAGCGCCTCGGCGATCTCGGTGCTGGTCTTGCCCAGTCGCACCAGGTTGGCGACCTCGATCTCGCGCCGGGTGAGCGGCGGTCCCAGGGCGCGGCCGCCGGCGAGGCGCTCGGCGAAGGGGCCGACGATCTCGCGCAGGTTCACCCGCACCGCCTCGACCTCGAGGCGTTCGGGGTGGTGGCGCAATGCCCGGCTCAAGCGGTCGAGCGACGGGTCGATGAGGCGTTCGACGTTGCCGACGATGCGCTGCTCGAGCTCGCGGCGGTCCTGCTCACGCTGCTCGAGCAGCACGCGCAGCGCCGTGTTGCGCTCATCGAGGATGGTCGCCTGGCGGCGCAGCGCCCGCTCCGAGCGGGCGAGCTCGTCCTGCATGGCGCGCTGGGCCTCGCGCGCGGCGTGCTCGGTCTCGCGCTCGGCGGTCACGTCGCGCATGGCGCCGATCATGTTCGTGGGCTCGCCGCGCTCGTCGGTCAGCACGACTCCCTGGTCGTCGATCGTGCGGTACGTGCCGTCACGGTGGCGCAGCCGGTACTCCAGGCGAAACGGGCTGCGCTGCGAGATGCTGCGCCACACCGCTTCGCCGGCCGCCTCGCGGTCGTCGGCGTGGAGGCGCTCGAGCCAGCCTCCGAGGCTGCGGGGAAACTCGCCGGTCTCGAGGCCCAGCAGGCGGTCGATCTGGTCGCCGAAGGCGATCGCCCCGGTCCGCACGTTCAAGTCGTAGAGCACGTCGAACGTGACTGAGAGAAAGGCCTGCAGCCGCGGGTCGTCGTGGGTGAGCGGGGGCTGGGGCGCGACGCCGTCGACCCCGAACGTGGTGAGGTCGGGAGCCTCGCCCGCGGGAGCCCGGCGGTGCAGGGAGAACGGCATATGGATACCCGGCATGACCTGTCAATACCCCCTCTAAAGACTGGTCTTGCCTGCATGCATTCTGTCGATAGTGTCAGGTCGGGTCAACAGTTCCTCGCCATCATGCACAAACGGGGGAGCATCGGCGGGGGGGCGGAAAGGGGTCGCTGCTGACGGAACGCCCCGCATCGTCGCACGGAGTCATCCTCTTTCGA